>CAMFZA010000056.1 GCA_946002345.1 uncultured Phascolarctobacterium sp.
CTACTGCACTGGTGCGCTTGGACGAGCTGGTAAAAGAGGGTAAGATTAAGCCGGAGCTGGTAATCGGCGTGCCCGTTGGCTTTGTTAACGTGGTGGAATCTAAGGAAATCATTATGAAGACCGGCATTCCTTATATTGTGGCCCGTGGTCGCAAGGGCGGCAGCAACGTGGCAGCAGCCATCTGCAACGCTTTGATTTACAAGCTGACCAGAAAATAAAAACGAACATTCTTTTCGGTAACGAAACGTTACTGGAACACCAGGTGCGTACATTTGTCCACATTGAGTATCGACGAAAAAGTTGCTATTTTACTAAAAAAAGCATTGACAAATGGGGCATTTACCTTTATAATTATCTTCGTTGATGAAGCATCAACCTTATTCCCCGATAGTTCAGTCGGTAGAACACCTGACTGTTAATCAGGGCGTCGTAGGTTCGAGTCCTACTCGGGGAGCCACCTGGCCGGTTGGTCAAGCGGTTAAGACACCGCCCTTTCACGGCGGTATCGGGGGTTCGATTCCCCCACCGGTCACCAATTACGGGCGCTTAGCTCAGCTGGGAGAGCGTCTGCCTTACAAGCAGAATGTCAGCGGTTCGATCCCGTTAGCGCCCACCACGAAATTTAGCACTTCGAGAAATCGAGGTGCTTTTTTTGTTTTCTAAGCACTGAAAATATACTAGCATACAAGAAAAAGCGACGGCCCTAAGCCATCGCTTAAAATAATCTGGTACCTTATGAACAACAGTCCTTTATAAATAATCGTGTACACGCTTTTTAAAGATTTTGAACAAATCCACCTTCTCCGGGGACATAAATTCGTAGCCCGGAGCCAGCATAGCGGCACGCTCCCTGGCTGCCTCCAAATCGTGGAACACATCCCACTTGGCTGTTACCAAAGCATGTCCGGTTAAGCGCAAAAGGTAGGCCGGATGATAGGTAGCAATGCAGTCAAAGCCCTGCTCCGTGCGAAACCACTGCCCCCTGTCCCTAGTAATTCGCATATCAGGATTGCCCAAATAATGCATGGCCACCCCACCCAAGGCCACGATAACCTTGGGCTGGATAATAGCCAGCTCCCTATCCAGCCACCGCTTGGCACAAAAGGCCGCCTCGGCAATATCCGGTGTGCGATTATTCTTGGGCCGACACTTGATCACATTGGTAGTCAAAACCCGGTCTCTGGTCATCTTCGCGGCCCACAGGGCCTTGTCCAAAAGCTGTCCCGAGGGTCCAATCAAGGGACAGCCAAAATCATCCTCCACTGCTCCAGGGCCCTCGCCTACGAAAACGATGGGGCTGGCAGGATCACCAAACCACCCTACAGGAGCGATAGCCTCCTGCCTAAAGGGACAGGCTTGGCAGGCCTGCAACTCCTGTGCCAATACATCTAAGCTCATATTTTTATCTCCTCTTACTTATTGCTGTGCCAGACGGGGCTCAAACTGCTCTAGCACAAAGGGTAGCTGCTCATGCAGCTCCTTGCGTGCTACCATGAGGCTTTCGCCCACTGCCTGCACATTGCCTATGGCCGGCAAAACCTTGCGTCCCAAGCTGCTCATGTGCAGCATACGCCCCTGCTCATCAAAGAGTAGCTGGTTCAGGGTCAAATACCAGCCATCGGCCTCTGGCTGACGGTAGCCATCAATGCCGCAAACTAAAATATAATCCGCACCGGCAAAGCGACTTTTGTCCACAATATTTTCGTGCGTATAAGCCTCCTTGGCCAAAGCTTTATTCATTATTACATAGGAGGGCAAAATACGCTTATACTCATCGGTAACAAAGCGCTTCAAATCCACCACCGTGGCCACCTTGTGCAAATTAGCAGATTCATGAATCCACAGGGCTACCACAGGCTTACCAACGGTAATCCTGCTATCCGGCACAGCACTTAGATGACCCAGCGCCACCTGGCGATCAAACTCCCGATAAAACTCGCTGATGCTATAATCAAAATACATGGCCATATCATGCTGCACATTACCGATTTGAGTCGACAGGCTGTATTTGATATGCTGGCCAAACTGCTTATAGCCACCAAAAAAGGTTTGTAAGCTGCCCGGCACCGGGTCCGCCGTATTCGTAATGCGCAACAAGCGCAGCCGGCCGCCATAGGCCGTGGCAAAGGCCTCGTTGCCCACTGCCGGCGCACCAAAGGTCACCACGCACAGCCTTTCTGCAGGCAGGCCCAAGTCCACAAGGCGCTGACCCAAAAGGGTGGCTGCTGCGCCCCCAAGACTGTGTCCACTTAAAAGCAAAATAGCGTCAGGGCGCTCTGCCACAGCCTTAAATACGCCCCGCAGCCGTCCCTTGTCGTCCAAAACGGAGGTTCTGAGCACTGTGTCCACATAAGTATTAAAGCCACTGTGTACCGCAGGCTCCCCCTTACGCAAGGGCTCCTTGGCCAAGGCATCCATCTCCGCTAAGGTTGTACCACCATAATTTACACGGCTAGTCCTAAAATTAATGGACCAATCCTTTTTATTGGCACTGCCCCTAAAGGTCACTAAAAAAATGCGCTTCTTCAGCTCCGGAAAATAATTGTGAGCAATGGCAAAATTGCTCTCCACCCTACCACTGCGCAGCTGCAGCGGCATAATGCGCCAACCGTAGCCCCTAACAAAATTAAACACCGAGGAATTTTCCGGCAGGTACACCCCCAGGCAGGCTGCTGCTGCCACCGAAGTAAAGTATTTATCTATATACTCCGGGCTCACAGGCTGCCTTGTAGCTCCACGAACAGGTCCAGCCATGCTCAAAGCCAACACCAAGCTAAATAGCATTGTCATTAATCTACACCATGTATGCATGGGCCACCTCCTTTAGCGTTAAACTACTGCTCCTAATTATATTATACGAAGTCTTTGGGCTTTTTGCAAAATAAAAAGACATCACCGGTGAGGGTGATGCCTTAATGGTTAAATATGCTTTACGTTAGCAGCTTGCTCGCCCCGGTCGCCAGTGATAACGTCAAATTCCACGTCCCAGCCTTCCTCCAGGGTTCTGTAGCCATCAGCTTGAATAGCGGAGAAGTGCACGAACAAATCCTTGCCACCCTCTCTTTGAATAAAGCCGTAGCCCTTTTCAGCATTAAACCACTTTACTTTACCAGTCATTTTAGTCCTCCCTAATTTTGGCCTTTTGCTCAGCCAATACTTTGTAAGCTTCCTCCAACACAGCAGCCCCCACCACAAAGGGCGGCCAACGCTGTTACTCCCAATAGTAGAAAAGCTTATAGGATACATTATAGCCCAAAACGTCAGGAAAAGCAAATAATTATCTGAATTTTAGATATAAAAAACTATTTATCCTGCTTCCAAGTGGCACACAGGGCCAGCTTTGCTGCTCTAGATAGTTTTTTTATTTCCCATTCCCGCTTCATAGCAGTCTCCTTATCCGCCAGCTCCTCTGCATAAACCAGTGTCAAGGGACCTCTCCCGCGAGTATATTTGGCGCCCCTGCCAGAAGCGTGCATTTGCAAGCGATGCTGTAAATTATTGGTCCAACCGGTATATAAGCTGTCATCCTTGCAGCGCAGCATATATACATAGGCGGACATTATTTTACAACCTCAACCTTTTCCATGATCACAGCCTCACGAGGACGATCCCGGAAGTCGGTAGGAACCACGCCAATCAGACGTACTACCTCCATGCCCTCTACAATTTTACCAAAAATAGCATGGTGTCCATTCAGCCAGGGAGTAGGAGCCAGGGTGATAAAGAATTGGCTACCACCAGTGTTGGGGCCCGCATTAGCCATGGAAAGAATACCCTCGTCATCATGCTTCAAGCCAGGGCCAAATTCATCCTTAATCTTATAGCCGGGGCCACCCATACCTGTACCAGTGGGGTCACCACCCTGAATCATAAAGTCCTCAATAACACGATGGAAAATAGTGCCATTATAAAAGCCCTTTTCCGTCAAATCAATAAAATTCTTAGTGGTCAGGGGTGCCTTGTCCTCAAACATTTCGGCCACAAAGGTACCCTTATTGGTAGTAAATTTAATTTTTCTGTTTTCACTCATGATTTTAGCCTCCAGCTAGATTATTAATACTTTTGGAAAGAAACCTGATGACGCATCAGGGCAACCAACAGGTACAAACCGCAGCCCAAAGCAGCCATAGCGCCCGGCAACAGCTGTTTGCCAGCTTCGTTACCATGCAGGAAAATAGCAGCTACCAGCATCATACAGAAAAAGCCCATGGTAGCCTGTAAACGCTTGGGAATGAGGCGCTTGCCATTTTTATCCCCCTTGGCCTGGGTATACTCTGCAATGCGAACCTCCGGCAAAAAGATGATGATGGCCGCACAGTTGAGCAAAATCATCTCCAAGGTCAGCACCGTGGCCTCCTTGCTGAATTCAGCAATAATCAGGCCGGCCAGGGAAATACCAGCCAGATATAGGCTGCGGAAATAGCCGCCCTTAATTTGGCTCTCTAAAATATAGGCTGCACCGGTAAGCAGAGGATAAACCCAAAAGCCCTCCTTGCCCAACCAAACAGCGGAGCCAATGATGATAATATTATCACCGATACGATGGCGGTCGCCGGAGCTACGGTTGAGCATGCGTAGGATAAAGAGCAGCCAGATCAATACCATAAAATTGCCTGCGCCAAAGAAATAATAACCAACCACGGTCAAAGCACCACCGATAATGCCACCCAGCTGCCGGTCAGGATCTAATTCTTGCGCAATCATGTAACTCAATAAAAAGCCCAAGCCACTGGTCATGGAAAACATTACTGCCTCGCCGGAATGCATGCCGGAGGAGGTTTTCCACAGCGTAATGGCCACGCAGATGAAGATTGTAGCCAGCATGGCCAGCTTATTAACCTTTTGGTCAAAATCAACGGGGCGGCCTAAGCCCAGGTACTTACTAATGCCTGTAGGGTCATATACCTCGCCGGGCTCGTAGCCCTTGTATTTATTACCTTTTTTTGCCATTCACATACACCTCATACTCATTGGGTAAATTTTTAACTTCTTTATTATATCACAAGAGTGGTCAAGAGTCATGCGAAATCTGCTGAAACAGCCCTGCAAAGCAAAAAAAGACACCGAAAACCTCCATTTCAAGAGAAAGGCTTTCGGTGTCTTATTTTTTAGAATACCTCTGCCAATTCAGCCAAGGTCAAAGCGAAGGCTGCAGTACGGGGCACAGCAGTGTTCAAATCTACGGACTCATGATCGGTATGCTCGTCGTAATTTTCTACGCCCAAAGCATCCAGGGTAGGTACATATTTGGCGGTGCGGTTGCCATCGGTCAGGCCACCTGCTACCCATTCGCTCACCTCGCCACCAAACTCTTCTTTAACGATGCGCTTGTAAACATCAACCATCTTTTGAGCCTGGGCCGTTTTTTGCATGGGGCCGGTCACAATGCCACCAGTTACAGTGACACTGGTGCCTGGGATGACTATTTTTTGTGCCAGCGCCTTCACCTCAGCATCAATGCGTTGTTGCTCTTCAATAGTAAAGCAGCGAATATTTACTTCGCAGAAGGCATCGCCGGGAATAACGCTGATTTTATCATTAGTGGAGCCAATGACCCCCACATTCACGGTGTTTTGGGGTATAAATTGACCTGCATCCACAATGCCACGAGATTTGAGCGCAGCGGCGGTGAAGTCCTCCGGCCTGCCAGGCATGGGACTAGCCAGCTTGTGCAGCTCGGTAATGGTGTAGGCCAGCTGGTGAATAGCATTGGCGCACTCCTGAGAAGCATTGCCGTGATGACCGCCAATGCCCTTCACCTCGATACGATATTTGGCATTACCCTTACGTTGGGTTACAATGCCCCAGTTCGGGCGAGCTACGTCCAAAATAATAGCAAAGTCGCACTGTTGGCACAGCACACCCACAAAGTCCTCAGCGGTTTTGGAGCCACCCTCCTCTTCGCCATTGGTGTAATAGATGATTTCCTTAAAATTGTCGAAGCCTGCTGCCTTTAAAGCCTTCAGGCCATAAATAACCTCCACCACAGTAGCCTTGTCATCGCCTACACCAGGACCCCAGGCAAAATTGTTCTCATCCACCCGGAAGGGGCGGCGAGCAGCCTCACCCTTTTTGAACACCGTGTCCACATGCGCCACTAAAAGAATGGTGTATTTGCCCGTACCCTGCAAACGGCTGATTAAATGGCAGGCTCTATCGTTATACCGAAATTCGGTAGTGGCGCCCAGGGCTTCCATTTGGGCCGCCACAAATTTATTGGCCGCCTCGGTACCCTCCCGGTCACCATTGCCGGAATCAATATTGGTCAAGGTTTCTAAATCCTTCACATAGTTCTCATAATGGTCAGCTAAATATTTTTTAACGCTTTCTTTCATGTAATTTGCTCCTTTCATAGTACAAACACTTCGCTACTTTCATATTCGCCCCGTCTGCTTGTAATTCCTGCCAAAAAAAGAGAGCCAACCAAAAGATTGACTCTCAGTAATTTTTAACAAACATGTGTTTCGAGTAACGTTTCGTTACCCATAAAATCTACGCAGGCACGCTTTTACATTGCGTTTTGCGCAAGGAAGCCTTAGGCCTCGGCTCTATTGATAGCACAGATGATGCCCTTCAGGGCAGCTACGTTGATATTGGCATGAATACCAGCACCAAAAATGTGGTCCCCATTGGTCTTCTTCAGTTCGATATAGCAAATGCCCTGGGCATCGGAGCCGCTGGAAACAGCATGCTCGTGATAGTTGACGAACTTGTAGCCCGTTACACCCACCCCTGCCAATGCTTGGAAGAAGGAGTCGATGGGACCGTTGCCCACGCCAGTAATGTATTTTTCTACCCCATCAATGGTAATGGAGCCTTCAAAACGACTGTGAATAGTGCCATCGGCCTCGTTGAGCTCGGTAAAGCGATGGCGTACCAGGGCATATTTGCCCTGCAAATCGATGTATTCCTTTTGGAAGAGGTCCACAATTTGCTTACTGGAGAGCTCGTCACCATATGCATCTGCAGCCGCCTTGACAATATTGCCAAATTCCGGGTGCATCTCCTTAGGCAGATTGTAGCCCACAGCCTGCTGCAGCACAAAGGCAGCGCCGCCCTTACCGGACTGGCTGTTAATGCGAATAACGGGCTCATATTCACGGTGCAAATCTGCAGGATTAATGGGCAGGTAAGGTACCTCCCAATATTCCGTGCCGCTATTTTTCATATACTCATAGCCCTTGCGAATGGCATCCTGGTGGGAGCCGCTGAAGGCAGTGAAGGCCAATTCACCAGCATAGGGCTGACGCTCAGGAACGTGCATCTTGGTGCATTCCTCGTAAACCTTCTTAATAGCAAAAATATTGGTGAAATCCAATTGGGGATCCACGCCCTGCGTGAACATATTCAGTGCCACAGTAACGATATCCAAATTGCCCGTACGCTCACCATTGCCGAACAGTGTACCCTCGATGCGGTCTGCACCGGCCATTAAAGCCAGCTCGGCAGAGGCTACGCCGGTGCCACGGTCATTATGGGGATGAATGCTGATGATGGCAGCCTCACGGTTTTTCATGTTGCGGCAGAAGTACTCAATTTGGTCTGCATAGGTATTAGGAGTGCACATTTCTACGGTGGAGGGCAGGTTCAGGATAATGGGGTTCTCCTTGGTAGCCCCCATTTCCTCCATAACGGCCTCGCAAATAGCAATGGAAAAGTCGATTTCCGTGCCGGTGAAGCTTTCCGGAGAATATTCATAGCGAATATTCATGCCGCTGCGAGCTACCTCCTCCTCAGTGAGCTGTTTAATAAGCTTGGCACCCTGCACAGCGATTTCGGTAATGCCTTCCATATCCTTGCCAAAAACGACCTTGCGTTGCAGGGTGGAGGTGGAGTTATAGAAATGGATGATAACATTTTTAGCACCGCGCACAGCCTCAAAGGTCTTGCGGATGAGCTCTTCGCGAGCCTGTACCAAAACCTGCACCGTTACATCGTCGGGAATGTGACCACCCTCGATTAAGGTACGCAAAATTTCGTATTCAGTTTCAGAGGCGGAAGGGAAGCCCACCTCGATTTCCTTAAAGCCCACATCCACCAGGGTATGGAAGAACTTCAGCTTTTCTTCAATGCCCATTGGAGTTACTAGGGCTTGGTTGCCATCACGCAAATCCACGCTACACCAAATAGGAGCTTTAGTAATTATTTTTTCCGGCCATTGACGGTCCGGCAGGCTTACACGCTGAAAGGGTACATATTTTTTCTCTTGTTGCATTTGTTCTTCCTCTTTTCTTACACTAAAAATAAAATCCGCCCCATAGCTCAATGCTAGGGGCGGGGAAATTTCCACGCGGTACCACCCTAATTCAGCTGCTGGCGCAGCCCTTTAGCCTCCAACAAGGCCTTTGTCTGTAACGTGACAGCCACGTCCTTCCCTACCTATCAGGAAGGCAACTCCGGGATCAGTATGCATATAGCTTCCAGTACCGCTTTGCACCAAACAGCGGCTCTCTGTGACCTTTCACCATATCTTCTTCCCTTCTTTGTCTTTCAGGGGCGATTTGTAGTTGTTGAAGAGTATTTTACTTGTTTTTGCCAGCCTTGTCAACAACTATCGCTAAGAAACGCTCCATAACTCTATAATGTGTAAATAATGATACATTATTAGCAAAGCAAAAGAAATCACTGTTCTCTATTTTTACTTATTAACTTATCAAAAACACTAAATGCTAGTAGCAGCGCGACATATGCAGTGCCTAGCATCCACTCAAGAATATTCAAAGGTGCTGTGCGCAGTAGGCTACCACCAAAATAGGTCATGGCCACCTGCACCACCACAATCAAGAGCATCACCTGCAGGAAGGCAGGATTGGCTTGGATATTTGCCAATATATTTACGCTTTGGCTGCGGACACGAAAGGCATTAGCCACGGCCATGAAAATAAAGGCACTAAAATAGCCAGTATATGTATAGATATGGTCAGGGGCTTGCCTAAATTGTGCCTCTACCCAGCTGCTTGTGAAGAAGGACAAGCCCAACAGCGTCATCACACTGCCACAGAGCAAAATATCACGCAGCATAACTTGATTGCCGATGGGAGCACTGCGCCGCTGAGGTGGTTCCTGGATATAGCAGGCTA
>CAMFZA010000057.1 GCA_946002345.1 uncultured Phascolarctobacterium sp.
TGCCCATGCCACGGCCACCAGCAGCGATAACCTCTGCGTCCTCCAGCTTAATGGAGTTGCTGCCAGCATTGGGAACCTTTTTCAGGATTTCTACTTTATTTTCTACTCTATCCACCGGGGTAAAGGCAATCACTTCGCCAGTACGGCTTGCATCGGGCTCCAAGGCCTTGAAAACCTTAGGACGCACAGTGCCCATTTGAGGACGATGCTCATCGCAAACGATGGTTGCATAAATGTTACCACCCAAAGCAGGACGGGTCCAGGCAACCAGCTTGTCATCAGTAATATCCACTGCGGTGCAGTCAGCGCACAAGCCGGTGTGCAGACGTGCAGCAATGCGCGGAGCCAAATCGCGACCATCAATGGTGGCGGGCAGCATCAAAGCGGAGGGCTTATATGCCTCAACCAATTGGCATACTGCATCAGTATATAATTCGGTGTGGTAATCGGTGTATTTGGGGCCGTCAATTACATAAACCTTATCAGCACCTGCAGCAATCATTTTTGCAGGCAGCTCAGCAACGCCACTGCCGATAATAACAGCGCAACAGTGGTCGCCAGCCTTTTTAGCCAAGCCATTGGCAGCACCGATGAGCTCATAGCAAACCGGCAGTGCTTCGTTTTTATCCAGCTCGCAAATAACCCACATATCCTTGCCTTCGTTATTAGCAACCTCGGCCTTGGCAGTTGCTTCGGGAGCAATTGCTTCTACGGGGCACTCGCCTACGCAGGCGCCACAGGAAATGCATTGCTCAGGGTCAATCATAGCCTTGCCGTCCACCATGCTGATGGCGCCCACGGGGCAAACCATGGTGCAGGCTTCACAGCCGATACATTTATCTCTATCTACTTTCATTGCCATTTATATTCACCTCAACGAGTAATAATTTCAGCTTTTACAAGCTTATCAAAAAGCATATCTACAGCTACATCCAAATCCTCTTCAGCAATGATTTCGCTGTGGATTTCCGGCGGAGTCGGGGTGAAGGATTTTCTAACCTTGGTGGGAGAGCCGTTCAGACCAACCTGCTCCGGAGCCAGGCCCAAATCCTCAATGGTCCAGGTAGGAATCTTAGCCTTACGTGCTTTCATTTTGCCCTTGATGCTGGCAAAACGGGGCTCCTTTTCCGCAGTGTTTACGGTAACCAGCAGGGGTGCAGCGCAAGCCAGGGTTTCAGAATAATTGTCGTTCTCACGATAAGCAACAAAACGCTCATCTACATAGTCCAACTTCAGAGTGCCGGTGATTTGGGGCAGTCCCAAATGCTCTGCGATTTCCGGGCCAACCTGGGCAGTATCACCGTCAACAGCTTGCTTGCCGCAGAGAATCAGGTCATATTCGCCAATCTTTTTAATAGCAGCAGCCAAGGTCAGGCTGGTAGCCAGGGTGTCAGAGCCGGCCAAAGCGCGGTCGCTAATGAGAGCGGCATCGTCCGCACCCATGGCCAGAGCCTCCTTCAACACATCGGTTGCTTGAGGCAGGCCCATAGAAATGCAGGTAACCTTGCCACCAAACTTGTCCTTCATAATCAGGGCAGTTTCCAAAGCCTGCATATCGAAGGGGTTCATGATATTCTCCACACCTTCACGAAGCAGGGTGCGAGTTTCCGGATTGAATTTTACTTTCTCCGTATCCGGAGTTTGTTTAATACATACTATAATATTCATTTGCAGCCTCCTTGCAATTGTTATATACATATGACTCTCTATATTGTATCATTTTTCAGTATAGACTTGCAAGTCTATTTCCACTATTCTCTGCATAAGCGTTGCATATTTAATAATCTAAGCAGCCTTTGACGATGCCCTGACAGCTAACTCCGTTCCTGCAGGTTCCCCTGGCCCGGCTACTTACACAAAGCAGCCCTTGCCTAAAATCTTTTCCATGGCCTCTCTAAAGCCTGCTGCCTCGCTATTAACCCAATAGTTGGGCGTGGTTTTGATAATTTTACGGGAGCCCATCAGCTTTAAATATACCACATCGTTGCCGTGGAATTTTTGGAAAACATTGAGAAGTTCTCTTTGAACCAAGGGATTTTCCAAATAAGCTTCAATCTTCAGCTTGATTTCCACCGGCGCCCGGTTGCTTAATTTGGTCAGGCTTTGAGCCACGATTTTACTTTCCCGCTCATCCACGCTAAAGCGACCTTCAATGGCCACTATATTATCCTCATAGATTTCTCTTAAAACCTCATGATACAAGCGGGTGAAGACGATGACATTGCAACGACCTGTAAAATCCTCCAGCGTCAACAGGGCCATGGTATCACCCTTTTTCGTAGTTTTAATGGTGCAGTTGGCAATAATGCCAGCTACCCTTACGCTTTGACCATCCTTGATGGTGGTATCCCCCACAAATTGGTACAGGGGCATGTACCGCTGTAAAACCTTGGAATAGGCACTGAGGGGATGGTCAGTCACATAAAAGCCCAAAAGCTCCTTTTCATTTTGCAAAATGATGTCCTTGGGCATTTCCTCCATGGGAGGCAGCTTGATTTCCGTAGCGGCCAAGGTGTCTTCAGCATCAAAAAGGCCGATTTGACCGCAAGCCCTGTCCTTTTGGGCAGCTGCACCCTGCTCTGCCGCCTGGTCCATAATGTGCAACAGCTGGGAGCGCTTAGCGCCGAAGGAGTCCATGGCGCCGCTGCGAATTAAATGCTCCAAAGCCCGTTTATTCACCAGGCGCATGCTTACTCGATTGCAAAAATCCGTAAGGCTGGTAAAGGGGCCGTCCTTGGCACGGGATTTAATAATCTCCTGCACCGCTGCATCCCCCATGCTCTTGATGCCTGCTAGACCAAAGCGAATGGCACTCTTGCCGTGCACGGTAAATTGATAACCGCTTTCGTTCACATCCGGGGGCAAAATATCGATTTTATCGTTGCGACATACGGAAATATACCAGCTCAGCTTATCGCTGTCGCCGATAACGCTGTTCAAAAAGGCGGCCATAAACTGAGGGCGCCAGTGAGCCTTCAAATAGGCCGTCTGATAAGCCACCAAGGCGTAGGCCACGGAATGGGATTTATTAAAGCCATAGCCTGCAAAATGCTGCAGGAGGGAGAAAATCTGCTGGCTCAGCTGCTCGGGAATATTATGCTCCCGTTTGGCGCCCTCGACAAAGTCTTGGCGCATGCTCTCCAGCACGGAGGCCTTTTTCTTACCCATGGCCCTGCGCATAATATCCGCCTGACCCAGGGTGAAGCCGGCCAGGGCGGAGGTAATTTGCATAACCTGCTCCTGGTAAAGGATAACGCCATAGGTATCCTCCAAAATAGGCTCCATAAGGGGATGGAGTACCTGGGCTGTGCGCTGACCGTGACGACCGGCAATAAAGTCCTCGGCCATACCCGTGCCCAAGGGACCCGGGCGGTACAGGGCTACCAGGGGAATCAAATCCTCGAAGCTGGTAGGCGCAAGGTCTACAACCAGCTTAGTAATGCCTGCTGATTCCAGCTGGAAGACGCAAGTGGTGTCGCCCCTGCGCAACATCTCGCAGGTGACCTCGTCCTCCAAAGGAATATTATCTATATCCACCACCTCACCGGTGGTTTGTTTAATGAATTCAATACAATCGCCGATAACAGTCAGGGTGCGCAGGCCCAAAAAGTCCATTTTTAGGAGCCCCAGCTCCTCAACCTTGTCCTTGTCGTATTGGGTAATCATGCCGTCAGTATCGGCACCCAGCTGCAGGGGCACATATTCCCGCAGGTCATGGGGCGCAATGATAACACCTGCCGCATGAGTTCCTGCATTGCGGGGCAAGCCCTCCACGCTCTTGGATAAATCAATGAGCTGCTTGACCTCCGGCCTTGTTTCGTAGGCCTCTCGCAAATCCTTATTATTCAGGGCCTTGTCCAAAGTGATGCCCAATTCTCTGGGAATCATCTTGGCGATTTCGTCCACCGCACCATAGCTCATGCCCAAAGCCTTGCCCACATCACGCACGGCCGCTCTGGCCTGCAGGGTGCCGAAGGTGATAATCTGGGCCACTCTTTCCTTGCCGTAGCGCTGAACCACATAATCCAGCACCTCCTGACGGCGCACGTAGCAAAAGTCCGTATCAATATCCGGCATGCTCACCCGCTCCGGGTTCAAAAAGCGTTCGAAAAGCAAATGGTAGCGCAGGGGCTCCACATTGGTGATATGCAAAAGGTAGGCTACTACGCTGCCTGCTGCACTGCCCCGTCCCGGTCCCACGGGAATACCCTTTTCCCGGCAGAAGTTGATAAAATCCCAGACAATGAGGAAATAGGCATCATAGCCCATATCGTTAATGATTTTTAATTCAAACTCCAGACGCTTACGAATAGTTTCGTCTACCACAGGGTAGCGCTTAGGCAGTGCCTGCTCGCACAAATACCGCAAATATCCAGCCGTATCGAAGCCCTCAGGCACAGGAAATTCCGGCAGCAGCAAATGACCAAATTCCATTTCCACATGGCAACGGTCGGCAATTTTGTTAGGGTTTTCCAGAGCCTCAGGAC
The DNA here is from genome assembly GCA_946002345.1 of uncultured Phascolarctobacterium sp. GTDB lineage: Bacteria > Bacillota > Negativicutes > Acidaminococcales > Acidaminococcaceae > Phascolarctobacterium_A. Next base: position 4,488 of record CAMFZA010000057.1, read on the forward strand.
AATCGCCAAAACGCTCCGCCATTTCATCATAGCTTTTAAGATAAAAGCTATCGTTAGGAAAACGCATCCGATCCGGCTCATCCACAGTGCTGGTGGTTTGGATGCACAATAGAATATCCTGAGCCGCTGCATCCTCCCGCCGCACATAGTGCAAATCGTTGGTGGCCACCAGTCCCAAATCGAACTCCTTAGCCAGCTGCTTCAAGGCCGCAGTAACCTTGTGCTCCTCAGGCAAATCGTGGTCCTGAATCTCCAAAAAATAGTTGTCCTTGCCAAAAATATCAATATATTCTTGAATGCAGCGCCGCGCCCCCTCCATATTATTCTGGAGAATCAGCACGGGCAGTTCCCCGGCTACGCAGGCGCTAAGGCAAATCAGGCCCTCACTATGAGCTCGCAGAGCATCCTTGTCAATGCGGGGCTTATAATAAAAGCCTTCTACCTGGCCAATGCTCACTAGCTTCATCAAATTATGGTAGCCAGTGTCATTTTCTGCCAGCAAAATCAGGTGGAACATGCCCCGGTTATTCTTTTCGAAATGGGAGCCCGTGGTCAGGTAAACCTCACAGCCTAAAATAGGCTTGATGCCCTGCTTGTGACATTCCTGGTAAAATTCTACGGCACCATACATGGCGCCATGGTCCGTAATGGCCAAACTATCCATGCCCAGCTCCTTGGCATAGGCCACCAGCTCATGGATTTTCGAAGCGCCGTCCAACAGACTATATTCCGTATGCACATGTAAATGAGTGAATCGTTTGCTCATGAAAAAGTTCCTTTATTTTAATTATCTTATGTTATCTGGAGAAAAGGTCTTGTGGCAGGGCTGAGTACCAACCCACCCAGCTTACGCCTTTTTATTACCCCAATAGAGCCCCACTGCCAAAAAGATTAAATTGTATACTAAGGCCGGAAACAGACTGTTAATCTGCCAGGGGCTTATATGCTTCCAGAATAGGGCCGCAAAAATGCCTGCGCCCATGGCAGCCACACCCATGGAGGCGCGCACCCTGTGGGGGAAGAAGACACAGAAGGTTAGGGGCAAAAAGATACCGCTGCCTCGCAAGGCCATGGATAAATAATTCCATTCCAGCACGGAGGATTCCAAATGGAAGAAAACAAAAACGATGGCTGCTGCCGCTGCCAAAAGCACACTAAAGCGGCTGGCCCACAAAAGATTGACAGCTGTAGCACTGCGCCACAGCTTGCTGATAATGTCGCGACTAATCATCGTGCCGATACCCAAGGCCAAGCCTGCAATGGAGCCCAAAGCAGACAGCAGCAGGGCTGCCAGGCCAATACCACCCCACCAATCCGGCATCTAGTAGGATAAATACAGGGGCAGGGCATCAATGGAGTTAATCTCCGGATGATTGATATGCATAAACATGCCAGTCATCACCGAAGGCAAGCCCACAGGAATCACAATGCAGGCTGCAGTGACGCAACCCACTGCCGCTGTTTTGCTATCCTTGGCACTGAACAGGGCCTGCACATAGGTTTGGGTAGAAATGACGCCCACAATCATGGAGCACAGGCTAAACAGGCCATCCTCCACACCGCGACCAAAAAGGGTGAACCAGGGCTGAGCCGGCAAAGCAGCCGTCAGACCGACGCTACCGCCCAATTTCCCGTAAGCAAGCACACCACCCACAAAGATGCTGGCGAAAATTAAAATAATCTTGATAATACCGGCCATGCCACTGCCACTAATGCCGCCCAAAAAAACAAAGCCTGCAGTGATCAGAAGGATCAGCAGAGCGGAAATATAAAGATTGACACCAAAAATACCTGCCACAAGGTGTAGCGCAGTCAGAGTGCTGGCTACAATACTAAAGAATATACCCGCACAGGAGCTCACTGTGGCCAACCAACCGGCAGGCTTGCCATAATTTGTTACTAAGAATTCTGCCACCGTGGTCAGACCACTGGCACGCAGGGGCTTGGCATAAAAAGCCGCCATAATCAACAAAGCGATGCCACTGCCCAGAGTGAACCACCAGGCGGTCAGCCCTAGCTTAAAGCCCAGCTGAGCCGTTCCCACCGTGGCCGCACCACCTACAATGGTACCGATAATGCTGCCTGCCACCATGCCCACACCGGCACTGCGCCCGCCCACATTGTAATCGTCGGCAGACTTAATGCGACGAGAAGCAAGTATGCCCGGCAGCATTGTTAGAATCAGGGTAAGCACCAAGCTTACCAAATGCACCATGGATAATTTCATCACAAAGCACCTCTATCTAAATAAACTTAATTGCCATTTATCATTAGAAAAGGAATGATTTCGCCCACGTTAAGTATAACACAATTGGGGTCAATTAAAAAGACAAGTCCCCCAAAATGCCTTCGTGATTACTAATTTTTACGCAATTTTCCCTAATCTGTTACGATGTATACACATATTCCTGCTTTCACAACTTGCAGTTTTGGCGATTATTAGGTATAATATATTGTATACCAATTTTATTATATAGTGTATGCTTATTGGGAGGATGAATATGAGTCGTTTAAAAATAGCAACCCCTGACCAGGCTCAACTGACGGTCGAACGCTTATATAAAGACCTAGAGCGACACATCATCGCCAGCCCTCCGGGACTGTGCCCTGTTGACTTGCAGCTCTCCTTCTTAAAGGTTTGCCACGCCCAAACCTGTGGCAAATGTGTTCCCTGTCGCGTTGGTCTGGCCCAATTACAAAATTTGATGGAAGAGGTGCTGGATGGCAAGGCTACCATGGAAACCCTTGACCTGATCCAAAGCACTGCAGAAAATGTAGCCAATAGTGCTGACTGTGCCATCGGCTACGAAGCAGCTAAAATGGTCTTGGCCGGCTTAGAGGGCTTCCGCGAAGACTATATCAACCACATCAAGAAGGGCAAATGCTCCGTGCATCTGCATCAATCCATTCCCTGCGTGGCTTTGTGCCCGGCGCAGGTGGATATCCCCGGCTACATCGCCTTGGTAGGCGCCGGTCGCTATGCGGATGCCGTTAAGCTTATTCGCAAGGATAATCCCTTCCCCACTGCCTGTGGTCTTATTTGTGAGCATCCCTGCGAATCTCGCTGCCGTCGTAATATGATTGATGCAGCCATCAATATTCGCGGCTTAAAGCGTATGGCTGTGGATAATGCTCCCAGCAACACCGTGCCCGTACCCACTAAAGAAAAAGCCACCGGCAAACGGGTGGCTATCATCGGCGGCGGTCCCAGTGGCTTATCCGCTGCCTACTATTTAGAGCTCATGGGTCACCATGCAGTTGTTTTTGAAGAAAAGAGCAAGCTGGGCGGCATGCTCCGCTACGGCATTCCTGCTTATCGCTTCCCCAGAGAACGCCTGCAGGAGGATTTAGACGCCATTCTGTCCACCGGCGTAGAGGTGCACCTGAACAGCCGCATTGGCAACGGTAAGGGCGAAATTTCCTTTGACAAGCTGCGGGAGGAGTTTGACGCTGTTTATATTGCCATCGGCGCTCATACCGATAAAAAAATCGGTATCCCCGGCGAGGATTCCCAGGGCGTTATCAGCGCTGTAGAAATGCTGCGTGAAATCGGCGAAGAAAGAATGCCGGACTTTAAAGATAAGACCGTTGTGGTAATCGGCGGCGGCAACGTAGCTATGGACTGCACTCGCAGCTCCATCCGCTTAGGCGCCAAGAAGGTTATTATTGCATATCGTCGTCGTCAGGACGATATGACCGCCCTGCCCGAGGAAATCGAGGGTGCTATTGCCGAAGGCGCTGAGCTGTACGGCTTAAAGGCTCCCCACCATATTGAGGCGGATGCCAACGGCAAGGTTGCTGCCCTGTGGGTAGAGCCCCAAATCATCGGTCCCATCGATGCTTGGGGCCGCGCTCGTCCCATCCATGCAGATGTGGATTTACAGCGCATCCCCTGCGATATCATCGTTGTAGCCATCGGCCAAGGCATAATGCTGCGTCCCTTTGAAGAGGCAGGCATCAAGATTAAGCGTGGCACCATCTCCGCTTTGTCCAGCAGCGAGCTGGCCAACAACGAAGGCGTTTTCGCCGGTGGTGACTGCGTAACCGGTCCTGCTACCGTTATTCGCGCCATTGCCGCAGGCAAGGTTGCCGCAGCCAATATTGATGAATACCTGGGCTACGAGCACATCATCACCTGTGATGTGGAAATTCCCGACCCCTCCATTGATGACAAGCGTCCCTGCGGTCGCATTCAGCTCACCGAAAAAGAGGCTGGCGAACGCAAGAAGACCTTCGCACCTATGGAATGTGGCATGACCGTGCAGGAAGCCTGCCAAGAAGCTGGTCGCTGCCTGCGCTGTGATAAATTTGGCTTTAGTACCTTGAAAGGAGGCAGAACCTTAAAATGGTAAACCTGACAATTGACGGCTTAAAAGTTTCCGTTCCCGAGGGCACTACGATTATGCAGGCCGCTGCCACCGTTGGTATTGATATTCCCCGTCTCTGTTTTTTGAAGGACATTAACGAAATCAGTGCCTGCAAGGTTTGCGTTGTAGAAATCCAAGGACAAAATCGTGTAGTTACCTCCTGCACCACTCCGGTACAGGAAGGACTGGTGGTCTATAC
>CAMFZA010000058.1 GCA_946002345.1 uncultured Phascolarctobacterium sp.
TAGTGTGGCGGAGTGGGCCGAACTGGGACTGCACCCAGCTTGCAGCTTGGGCCGCAGTGTACTGCGCCTGTTGACATATACTTGCAGCTCGGGTCGCTGTGTAGTGCGCCTGTTGGTATATAGCCCTGTTAGCCTCTCTGCGCCTCGTAGCGCTTTGAAAAACGCCCACGAGTATAGTTAATTCCGTTGCCCTCTTGCGACGCTCTACGGCTGAATTTGGGCCTGTGAGAGGTATGAGGGAGTGGGGCACTGCACACTATTAAATTGCTGGCCAATCTCGAAAAAAAGTCGGCTTTGTGCTATAATTTAAAATAGATTAGTGTATTCAAAAGCAAGAAAAGCAATAAAGGGTGGGAAAATGATGAAAACATTGTATGAACTTTGCAAACCGCGTCAAGACGTATTCGATGACCGTCATCAAGATGATGCATTGGACCTCGCCAACCTAACTGACGGCAGTATAGATGCCGATTTGTTTTTTGAAGAAACATATTTCACCGAAGGTATGAAGCAGCTGGTTAATGCTGCCTTTATGCGCTTTGCGGGCAAGGGCTCCGACGGCCTTATTTGCCTTAAACAAGCTATGGGCGGCGGCAAAACCCATAATATGGTAACCTTGGGATTGCTTGCCCAGCATCCGGAATTAAGAAATAAAGTTGCTGCAGCTTATACCCACGGCGTTGATAAAGAAATCAAGGTTGTAAGCTACACTGGTCGTAATTCTGATATTCCTTATGGCATTTGGGGTGAAATAGCAAGGCAGCTTGGTAAGCTGGATAAATTCAATCCCTATTACACTCCGCTTGCTGCCCCGGGTCAAAGTGCCTGGATTGATCTATTGCAGGATGAACCTGTTTTGATTCTTTTGGATGAGCTTCCGCCATATCTTGATTATCTCAGAACTCGCCAAATAGGCACTGGCACCTTGGCTGAAGTAACCGTTACTGCTTTATCAAACCTGTTTAATGCAGTAAATAAAAGCGAATTAGCCAATGTTTGCATTGTCATTTCTGACCTCAAATCCACTTATGAAAGTGGCAGTATGCTGATAGAAAAGTCTTTCAAGAATCTTGAGGGAGAAATGGCTCGTACCGCCATGTATATTGAGCCTGTAAAGGCTTCTTCTGATGATTTATATAACATCCTCAAGAAAAAGCTGTTTGAAACCCTGCCAGCAGAACAGGATGTCATTGAGGTTGCAACTGAATACAAAAATGCCGTAATTAAGGCCAAAAAGATGAATTATACTGGTATTGATGCCAATAGTATCTTTAATGGCATTTGCCAAGTATATCCCTTCCATCCTTGTATCAAGGATTTGTTTGCTCGTTTTAAAGAAAACAATAATTTCCAACAGACGCGCGGCTTTATTCGCTTAACTCGTCTCATGGTGCGTTCCTTATTCGCTGGAACAGGAGATTTGGCGAAAAAGAAGCATTTGATTAATGCCTTTGATTATAACCTGAATGATAATTTAACGTCATCCATGATTACCAATATCAAGCCTAAAATCACTGGTGCAATCTCCCATGATATTTGTGGCGAGGGTCGATCTGCAGCGGAAGAAATTGATGCAATTGACCATAGCACTGATATGCAGGAAATCGCCAAGATGATTTTAATGGCATCTCTTGGTGATGTGCAGGGTGTAATTTTGGGCCTTAATGTTAACGAAATTATTGGCTATATGGTTACACCAGAGCGCGATATGGCTAATTTCAAGAAGCTTATTGAGCAATATTCTGGCAAAGCATGGTATTTATACACCGATAAGGATAACAGGCTGTTCTTTAAAGACATTAAGAACGTTAATGCCCAACTGAATAACATGGTTAGTTCCTTCAATAACGAGGAAGCAAAGCAAGAAATCAAAAAGATTCTGCGTGAACGTTTTGCACCCAAGGCCAAGGATTGCTACCAAAAATTATTAGTATTCCCTGCAGTGGATGAGATTCAGCTTTCTAAAGACAATGTTACCTTGATTTTATTTGAGCCCAATGTTAACGGTGGTTTGCCCCAAGCTTTAGGTCAATTTTTCCTAGAATGTGATTATCCGAATAGAGTCATGTTCCTTTCTGGCCAGCATGATACTATGGCAAACTTGTTGGAGCGAGCAAAAGAACAAAGGGCAATAAGCTCTATTATTGCAGAGTTGAAGAGCGCTGGTGCGTCTGAAAAAGATACTCAATATGTGGCTGCACAAAACTTGGCTGATAAAATTGCCATGAATGTAAATTCTGCTCTGAACGAAACCTTTGTCACTTTATACTATCCGTCAATTGGAAAAGCTGGTACTTCTGAACTATCCTATCGTAAGAAAGAAATTCAGATGAACTTTGAAAATAATGCCTTTGATCCTGAAGAACAAGTGCGCAAGCTTCTGGTTGAGGTCAAGAAGTTCACTGAACCTGCCAAAACTCAAGAGGACACCTTCCGCAAAAAGGTAGAGGCTAAGCTTTTTACTACTGATAAAATGCGTTGGGCAGATATCTTAGAGCGTGCTGCTGTCAATACCGATTGGAATTGGTATTATCCTACAACCTTGCGAGATTTGAAAGCCAAGTGCCTACAAAATGGCCTTTGGATTGAAGAAGGGGACATGCTCAATAAAAAGCCCCCTGTCCCTAAAACATCCGTAGCTGTAAGAGAAATTGCTAGGATTGATGGTACTGTAACGCTTAAATTAACTCCTAGTAATGGCGATGTTGTGCGTTGGGAAATTGGGCAACCGGCCACCGTGTCTTCTGCTCTGGTTAAGATAGTTAGCGCATTAGAATCCTATTAGAAGGAAGTGATTTTTGTCTGCGAAGATACTACTGGTAAGCACGAGACTGGTGATTGCACGAAATGGACCAATAAGGTTAATGTGCAATACAATTTTTACGATGCTGATGGCTTAAAGTATTGTGAGCTTAAAGCAGATAACCCTAAGGTAAAAATTAAATATACTACTGATGGTTCTAATCCAAAGGAGGGTGGAATCTACCTAGAACCTTTTGCAATCAGTAAGGATGCAGTATTGTTGCAAGCTGTGGCATATTACGAGCCTGTTGATTTGTATGGAGAAGTTTTAAGCGCTGCTATTCCTGCCTTTGGCAAGGAGCCCGAAAAGGAAGAAAAGAAAATTGACAACGATAAGCCTCTAATCTTGCAGCAGCGCAAGTCTTATGGCAATAATAAAGCAGTTTATGATTTGTTAACCAGCATGAAAAAATTTGGCATTACGCTGGAGGTTGAAAGTCTAACCATTTCCGATGTTAATGATCCCTCTAGATACATTGAAATTGCTTCTGGTGGGAACACATGGACCGACAGCATCTTGGAAAAGACACTGGACAATGTGCGCAATGTGATTTTGAATGGTATAGAATCGGATACTGTTATGCAAGTGGAACAGTATAACTTTGCAACTGGTGAAAAATTTAAGGATTGGGTTGCTGACAACAAGGAAGAAATCAGCAAGTATATCAATAAAGTAAAACAGTGAGGTAAGCTATGGCTAGAAAAAAAACTATTGGCTTCGGTTTTGATCCAGAGGAAGCCCAGCAGCATTTTCTTGTTATAGCAAACACTCCAAAAAAAGGAGAAGCAGAAAAGCAAAGCGTGCAGGTTTACGAGCGTTTTGTGTGGGATAAGCAGGATGTGCAAACTAGCGAGATTTATCCCAATGGAGATTACAAGAAAAAGATTATCCTTGCCTATGAGAAATGGGAAGCCGTAAAAGGTGCTTTAACCACGGAACTGAATCGCATTTTAAAGGCTGACAACAAAAAAGCTGGCAGGTTTTTGAATGGACAGACGCCTGTGGAAAGATTACTGGGCAAGGAAATGATGGTGCTGCTGTGGGCCATCGAGGATGCAGACCCTGCTTTAATACCGGTGGCTATCAAAAATTGGTTGGGCTTTACAAGGGAGGAGCGCTGGTGGCTCTTTACCATGACCAATGCCCTGACTGGTGATGCAGATAGCAAGCGTGGCTGGCGTATTGCTTTACGCTATGCTATTACAGAAAATTATCGGCAAGAAGAAAGGTCCCAGCAGGAGCTGTTTAATAGCCTCTTGCAAAACTTTTAGAATGGTGGGTGTAGGTAATGCTTGATTATAGTAAGTCATTTATAGAAGAACAGTTTCCCGTGGCCAAGGTGTCCAAGGAAAGCTATCGTGAACGGAAGGCAGGCCGTTCTCAAACTTTAACAGGTTTGGGTAAATGGTGGGGTCGCAAGCCTTTGATTTTGGTACGTGCAGCCTTATTTGGTGCTTTATTACCTGTTTCCGATGATAAGAAAAAGGATAAAGAGGTTTTCCTGCGCATTTTAACCATGGATTATGATGGCTTGCGTAAAAGAGCAGAGTTTCAAAATAGCAAAAAAAAGGACTATGTGGCTCCTTGGGGCGTGACCTATGAGACTATTTTGAATGAATCTTGCCGACCAGAAGAAATTGATGGGCCTAGTGAAGAATCATGGAAGGTTATCAACGAGCACTTAGAAACTAATGCAACCACCTTGCAGGAGCTTGCCCAACAATTAGGGCAAAAGCGTTACGGACATATTCCGAGGATTGGCGACTGCTTCGCTGGTGGTGGTTCCAATGTATTCGAGCCTGCCCGTATGGGTTGTGATGTATATGGATCTGATCTGAATCCCTTGGCAGGAGTCCTTACTTGGGCTGATTTGAATATTCTTGGCAGCAGCAAGGAAGAATTGGCAGAGCTGCAGGAGTTTCAGGAAAAGGTTTTTGATGCTGTGTGTGCTGAAATCGATGCTATGGGCATTGAGCGGAACGAGGAAGGACATGTGGCAAAGTATTATCTGTACTGTAATGAAACTGTGTGCCCTGAATGTGGATATAAAGTGCCTATGCTTCCTTCTTTGATTGTCAGCAAGAAAGAAAGACTTGTTGTACAATTTGAGGAGAGAGAAGACAAATCTTTTGCTATGCATTTGGTACGTGCAAAAGATTTAAAAGAAGTGGACAAGCATGCCACTGTGCAAAAAAATGCTTTAGTGTGTCCTCATTGTCACAAAACTACTTCTGTAACTGCTATTCGTGGTGGTGAAGATGGTGCCTATCTTCGCAAATGGGAAAAGAGTGATTTTGTACCGCGTGAAGATGATATTTATCAAGAACGTTTATATGCAATTAAATATGTGCATGTGAAGAAAAAGGGTAAAACTATTTACTGTTTGCGTAAAAAACCCTGACCTGTAACGGATGCAACCTTTGGCGATAGTTACTATAGAGAGCCAAATGCACAGGATTTAATGCGTGAGAAGAAAGTAGTTGATTATTTACAGGAGCATTTCAGTGAATGGCAGAAAAAAGGCTATATTCCTGATTCTCAAATTTATAGTGGTTATAATACAGACCAGCCCATTAGGGAACGTGGTTGGAAGTTTTGGCATCAGCTTTTTAATCCGAGGCAACTGGTTGTTTTAGGACTACTGAATAAATATATAGCCCTATTTTCTAAAAATAAAAGAGAAACAACTATAGGATTGTTAGGGCTAAACAATGTAGCTAATAGGTTTTCAAAATTATCAATATGGGATACAGGGGCGGAAAAAGGTGCTCAGACTTTTTCTAATCAAGCATTAAATACACTAAATAATTATGCTTGTCGAAGCTCTTTTAATATGTATGTTCTGTGGAGATTTGCTTTAAATAGCACACCTATTCAAAGTGATGCAGTAATCAAACTATGTGACGCTCAATATACTGATTGTAATTGTGAATATTGGATTACTGATCCACCTTATGCAGATGCTGTTAATTATCACGAGCTTAGCGAATATTTCTTGGCATGGGATAAGCCACTTATAAAAAAAGCATTCCCAGACTGGTATACTGACAGTAAACGTGTCCTTGCCATCAAAGGTACTGGAGCAGAATTCAATAAATCCATGGTAGAGGTATACCGCAATTTGGCAGCGCACATGCCGTATAATGGCATGCAAATAGTAATGTTCACCCACCAAGATACCAAGGTGTGGGCGGAGCTTTCAATGATTTTGTGGTCCGCAGGCCTGCAAGTAACTGCCGCTTGGTGCATCGCTACGGAAACTGAATCCGGTGGTCTTAAGCAAGGTAATTATGTAAAGGGTACCGTGCTTATGGTGCTGCGCAAGCGTACTTCTACAGAAATAGTCTTTGAAGACGATTTGTACGAAGAGGTTCGTGACGCCGTACAGGAGCAAATAGAGTCCATGCGAGACCTGGATGAGATTGAAAATCCTGATTTCAACGATGGCGATTACCTCTTGGCCGCCTATGTGTCAGCCTTGAAGGTTTTAACCTCCTATGCGGAAATTGAAGGCCTTGATGTGCAGTATGAGCTGGAAAAGGCCAGAGATAATGCTGGCAATAGCCCAGTTACAGAAATAATTAATTCAGCACGCAAGGAGGCGTATGATTATTTGGTTCCGGATGGTATTAGCACTGCTGATTGGTCCAAGCTGACTGCGGAAGAACGCTTTTATATCAAAGGCCTATCCATGGAGCTCAATGGTGTACACACTCTGGCAGCTTTCCAAGAGTTAGCAAGAGGATTTGCTGTGTCGGAATACACTGATTTAATGGGTAGCATCAAATCCAATGCAGTAAGATTGAAATTGCCCACCGAATTCAAGATGAACCATGTTAACGATCCTGGTTTTGGAGAAACCTTGTTACGTCATGTTCTCGCGGCAATTTATCAATCTGCTAATAAAGATAATGTGCAAGAGGGCTGCAGCTATTTGCGTTCCCATTATGCGGCTAATAACCAATATTGGGCACTGCGTAATCGTATTGTAGCTTTATTAGAATTTATGAGCAAGGTTAGGGGCAACGCCAATGTTGCTCATTGGGATAATGTGGCCGAATATATTTATATGCTGAAGGAAGCAGTTCGTAACGATAGCCTGTAGGATGTGGTCTTGTGTTGAAAAAATATTCTTCTTTAAGAGGCAAGCTCTTTACTGAAGTACTACAAAAGAATCTGGTAGGAGCCAAAGCATACGATAGAATTGCTGGCTATTTTTCCTCTTCCATTTTAGAAATTGCAGGAGAAGCAATCGAAAACATGGAGGGAAAAGTGCGCATTATTTGCAATTCTGATTTGGATGTGGATGATGTGAAAACAGCAAAATTAGCATCCGAATCATTGCGTAAGGAATGGTGCGACTTTAAGCCAGAGGAGCTCCCTCCCAACAAGGATAGATTCAAAAGACTGTATGAATTTATTAAATCCGGCAAGCTGGAAGTTAGAGTATTGCCCAAGGATAAGTTTGGCTTGGCCCATGGCAAGGCTGGTGTCTTTACACGTGCAGATGGCTCTAGAACAAGCTTTTTGGGCAGTGTTAATGAATCCTTCAATGGCTGGAAGATTAATTATGAATTGGTGTGGGAAGATGATACTCCTGAAACAGTGGAGTGGGTGCAAGCTGAGTTTGATTCTCTTTGGAATAGTCCTTATGCAGTAAGGTTATGTGATTTTGTTATTGAGGATATTCAGCGCATTTCTAAACGTGTAGTTGTTCGTACCGCTGAAGAATGGGCTCAGGGTGAAGGTGAAGCTGCTGGTGTAGCGACTGAATCGGAGATTACTAGAAGCAGCTTTGGCCTTTGGGAACACCAAAAATATTTTGTGGATTTAGTTTTCAAAGATCATAAAAAGCCTTGCGGTGCTAGATATGTGCTTGCTGATGAAGTTGGTTTGGTTAAAACAGTACAACTGGCTATGGCAGCGGAGCTTATGGCCCTGTATGGCAGCAAGCCTATTTTGGTTATTGTACCCAAAACCCTACTATTGCAATGGCAAAGCGAATTACGCGACCTAATGGGATTGCCTTCTGCCATTTGGAACGGCAAGGCTTGGGTTGATGAAAATGAAGTAGTATACCCATTGCCCATCAATAAATGTCCAAGAAAAATTGGCATTATTTCCCAAGGTATAATCAACAATGGTAGTGACGCTTGTGTCGCTTTGAGAAATGCCCTATTAACACTAACTTACGAATGCGTAATTTGCGACGAAGCACATAGGGCACGAAGAAAGAATCTTTCTGAGCAAAAGCTTACCAAAAGTCCGGAAATGAATAACCTGTATAGATTCTTGATGCAGGTATCAGAGCGCACTCATAGTATGCTTTTGGCAACAGCAACTCCTGTACAAATGTATAAAATAGAGGCCTTTGACTTGCTGAATATACTTTCTCAAGCCAATAATAGCGTATTAGGCAGCAAGGGAAGCTATTGGCGCCAACCCAATACTAACATACTCTTGGGGTTAGACCTTATTACTGGAGAAAAAAGTATTGATGATGTAACGGAAGCTTGGCATTGGATGAATAATCCTTTTCCGCCTGCAGAAGAAGATAGAAGCGTTAAAATAATACGCTCTCAAATAAATCTGCCTGAAGATGAATTTCGTTGTACAAAGCTTTTGAGCGACTTTCCTATAAACGTGCAAAATAGAATTAAGCGCCTGCACAAGGATGAGTTTTTTGCTAAAATGAATCCTTATATACGGCATATTGTACGCAGAGAACGTTCATACCTTGAAAATACGATTAATCCTGAAACCAATCAACCCTATTTGCCTAAAGTTGAAGTGGTATTGTTGGGTGAGGGTAAAAAGGACTCCCTACTTATGGAGGGTTATTTAGGTGCAGCTTATCGCAAAGCAGAAGAGTTTTGCGAGCTAATCAAGTCTAGATGTTCATCTGCTGGCTTATTCAAAACCTTGCTATTGCGTAGAATAGGCAGTTCTATGATAGCAGGGTATTCCACGGGCCAAAAGATGCTCAATGAGTGGAGCACTATTAACAATGAATTCCTTGAAGATGACCTTGATGATAGTGTTCTAGCAAGCGATGATCTTAAAGAATTGACACCTGAAGAATACGAAACTTTAAAGGTGTTTGTTGACTACTTAAGTAAAATAAATATTTCCAAGGACATGGATCCTAAGTATAAAAAGGTCCTTGAGATACTATTAAATGGCACGCAACTTGATAATGGACAAGCGACTTTGCCTTGGAAGGATGCTGGATGCATAATCTTTTCCCAG
>CAMFZA010000059.1 GCA_946002345.1 uncultured Phascolarctobacterium sp.
GCGAGCGGAGAAATCAGTAGGCAGCGCAATAGCCTCGTCCAAAGCGTTGGTATGCAGGGATTGGGTGTGGCCCAAGGCTGCAGACATAGCTTCCATACAGGTTCTGGAAATATTGTTAAACGGATCCTGCTCTGTCAGGGACCAGCCAGAGGTTTGGCTATGAGTGCGCAGCGCCATGGATTTCGGATTCTTAGCACCAAAGCTCTTCAGGATCTTAGCCCAGAGCACGCGAGCCGCACGCATCTTGGCCACTTCCATGAAGTAGTTTTTGCCCATATCCCAGAAGAAGGACAAGCGTTTCGCGAAGGCATCCACCGGCAGGCCGGCAGCTTCACCGGTACGGATATATTCCATACCATCTGCCAGAGTATAGCCCAGCTCTAGGTCGCAGGTAGCGCCGCATTCCTGAATATGATAGCCGGAAATAGAAATGCTGTTGAACTTAGGCATGTATTTGGTGGTATATTCAAAAATATCGCCGATAATACGCATGGACATAGCCGGCGGATAAATATAGGTATTACGCACCATGAATTCCTTCAGGATATCGTTTTGAATGGTGCCCGCCATAATGGATTTATCAACGCCCTGCTCCTCGCCGGAAACGATGAAGAAGGCCAAAATGGGCAGAACAGCGCCGTTCATGGTCATGGATACGGACATTTGGTCCAGGGGAATGCCGCTGAACAGAATATTCATATCCAGCATGGAGCATACGGATACGCCTGCTTTACCAACGTCGCCTACAACGCGGGGGTTATCAGCATCATAGCCGCGGTGAGTGGGCAGGTCGAAGGCGATGGACAAGCCCTTTTGACCAGCGGCCAGATTGCGGCGGTAAAAAGCGTTGGATTCCTCTGCAGTGGAGAAGCCTGCATATTGACGTACAGTCCAGGGACGGAAAACATACATGGTGGAATAGGGGCCACGCAGGAACGGAGGAATACCGCTCATGAAGTCCAAATGGTTGCATTTGGCATAGATATCCTTGGTATACAGCGGCTCTTTAGGAATACGCTCCAAGGTTGTATCGTAAAGGGCATCATAATTTTCGCCCATTTTCGCTTCCAGGTTTTTCTTCCATTCTTCATAAGAGCAGGACGGATGATCCGGAACAGATACTTTAGTGAAATCAGGATTAATGCTCATTATTCAATCATCCCCTTCTTCTGTTGCAGTTTCTTCAAGGTTGCAAAGCAATTAGCTTTGACACTGATAAAATCGTCAACACCGGCAGCTAGATAAATAGCCTCCAAATCCTTAGGTGCTGCACCTGCCAGGAACAGAGTCATATTGGGGTTAGCAGCCTTCAGCATGGGAGCCAGCGCCGGAACATCCTCCGGATAGGTCTTGTCAGTGGAGCAAATTACAGCCACATCGTAAGGAGTACCCTTATCGTCAATGCCAGCCTTCAAGGCAGCTACACATTTCTCATAGCGGGAACCGGGCTTGCCCTCGTCATCTTGGAAGCCATTGTTCAGATGTACATTGAACTCGCCAACCTGCAGGAAGCTGGTGGAGAAGTCGGCACGGGCCTTGTGTTGAGGAATGGGGCCCATGTTAGCCAAAAATACTTCCACATTCTTACCGGTTTCTTTCATATAACGTTCCGTATCAAAACGCAGGGCTTCATAACGTTCAGTCCAATGATGAGCGGTGATGGGTGTGATAGTCTCGATTTCTTCAGCCTTGCAGCCTGCTGCTGCAACCTGACCTAAAGTTGCGCCATTGCTAAAGGCTTCGATGGCTGCTTGTACGCTAGCCACGTCAGCCAGCTTGCCGGCCACGAAATTAGTATCGATATCAGCTACATAAGCTGCCACTGCAGCTGCACGCTGCTTCTTCAGGGCTTCGCTATCCTCTGCCCGACGCTCCAAGGGTTCTTCGGTCATATTGGGGTACATGTTAACGCCAACAGCACGATCCTTGCGCAGCTCCAAAGCCTTGAAGCGTTCGTCCAAGGTTTTGGCGATTTGCTCTTGGGGATAGCCAGCTTGCAACGCCTTAACCATACCGCCCATGCCCTCGATTTTTTGGAACTCAGCCCAAATCTTCTCCACGATTTGCTTGGTCAGGGATTCCACTGCCCAAGAGCCACCGGCCGGGTCAATGGGGCACAGCATGCCAAATTCCTCCTGCAACATAACGTGCAAGTTACGGGCAATACGACGGGAGAATACATCGCCCTTACGAATCAGCTCGTCAAAGGGAGGATTCTCATAGGTATTAACGCCACCTACAACACCGGAGAAGGTTTGGGTGCAGTTACGCAGCATATTTACATAGGGATCGATCACAGTTTTGGTGAAGCGGGAGCTGCGACCGTGTACCATAATGGAGCGGTCAGCCTCCTCAGCGCCAAAGGCTTCCATAATGGCTGCCCATACCTGACGCATAGCACGCAGCTTAGCAATTTCCATAAATAAGTTTGCACCTTGGTTAAAGGCAAAAAACAGGGAAGCAGCAATATCCTTGAGGGAAATACCGCGTTTTTGCATCTCACGAATATACTCTACAGCGCTAGCAAAGGTGTAAGCGACCTCCTGTACTGCATTAGCGCCACCATCGGTGAAGCAATCGCTGCGCACATAAACAGGGCGAATTAAGGGAGCATGCTCACGAGTGTACTTAATGGTCTCTGCCATTTCATCAAAGAGAGCATTTAAGGAAGTGCTGGATTTGCCATTAACAATCAGCTCTCCCAGAGGATCGGCGCCAATAACGCCCTTCACACCCTGTAAATCCTTGCCTGCGCCCTTCAGGGCAGCCTCGGTCAATGCAATAATACCCTTAGCGCCGGCACCAGTGTAAATCATCAACGGATATTTATCCAGCTTCAGACCATTTAAGAGCACGCTCATATCCTCAACAGTGGTCACATTCACGCCCACATCACCGATTTTTTCAGCGTCCTTAGCATCAATACCGTTCATGGTAGCAGTATCCAGCTTAATATGGTAAACGGTGGAGCCCTTAGCGATTTCCTCCTTCAGCAGCTCGTTATTCTCAGCGGGCAGGGTTTCATCGCAGGCTTGGGCAATGCCCCAGGGTTCGTGTACATAGCCATTCAAGGTAGCGCCACGCAAATAGTCGCCCATGCCGGGATAATCGTCGGTGGGCAATATAGAATCGGTCTCC
This sequence comes from uncultured Phascolarctobacterium sp., assembly GCA_946002345.1. GTDB lineage: Bacteria > Bacillota > Negativicutes > Acidaminococcales > Acidaminococcaceae > Phascolarctobacterium_A. Next base: position 3,139 of record CAMFZA010000059.1, read on the forward strand.
TTCAGACGATAAATGGGGTCAAAGGTAATGTCCTCATAGTTTTTCGTATACATAACCTTGTCGAAGGGAGCGCCTTTGAGCAGAGCATTGCAAGCCTCCACCCATTCATCCCAGCTAGGTTCAGTAAATTCATCCAAAGTAACCTCAGGGAATTCGGTTACGTTTTCTGATTTACGCAACATAGCTTCCAGCTCTTGGTCCGTCATCGGCTTTTCGCCTTCAACAGCAGCTATTTTTTGTTCATCAGCCATCTAAAAATCCTCCTTTAGCTAAATTAATTCTTGTCAAATCGCCTAACGGCATCGTAAATAAAGGACTATCACCCCCAATGATTAGGGTAGCGCCTCCTACCTTAGCTGCTCTCACCCAGCCTTTACAAGGCAGAACACGCTCCATTAAGAAGACTTTAAGTAAAGCATTTATATACACGGATACGGTTGTCCATACCGTATATAGCAATTTAGGGCTACGCCAGATAATGGTATTCATGTAATCTACCAAAGCGTAGCTGTAGGGGACGGATTTCCGTATGGGCGGTAATTGAATCATTGACGATCAGATTACCTAGGGCTGCACCGGGTTCATGCCCACGACTCTGCAAAAAGCGAGCATAGTAATCCAGCTGGGGCACATCCTCATTGGAGGTGTAGAACACTGCAGATTGCTGCAAGGGCAGCTCATCCTTGGCAAAGGGGTCCACAACGGCAAAATAGGCCTCTAAAATGCCACAAATATCCTGTTTTTTCGGATTATACTCAATTTCTACACCGTACAACTCCTCGCCATTTTGGGCAACAGCATGCACAGGTATGGTACCGATGACACCCTTCAGATTCTGAAGGGCATCTTTTAAGGAATAGGCTTCTCCGGCTAAATAGAGCTTTTTCATAGGCTTAACCTCCACTAAAATTTACTTATAAATAGAAAACAGCCACCACGATTATGTGATGGCTGGAATTTTCGGTGCCACAGTGCACCCCTACACTGTAGCATCAGGTTGGAGAAAGGGAAATGTTGCAAAACTAACTAAAGGAAAATTTGAGAATGGGATTTGAAGCACAGCTTGTCCAGGGCTGTGAACAAGAAAATATGGAGCATCGATGGCTTGGACCCTTCTCCTAAGGTCGCAGCCATCACGCAGCCCTAAGAGCATAGAAACAGAAAACCGTTCTTTAACCATCCTCTTATCCCTCTAGGGGCAGGATTATTAAAAAACGGTGAAATATCATAATCAACACGGCATAATATGCCGAGCTTACGACATCTCTCCCCGTCTCTCGCAGGTCTGGCGACGATGTATCTTACAGGCAGTTCTTCTGACTTCGCTTCTTCATTTGTTTCACCTTCCCAGAGTCAATCCAGTGGCATAATTGAAACAAACTCCACGTTACAGCGGCGGGACCGTGTCGGATTTACACCAACTTCTCTATTGAGCTTGCGCACCTGTAATCCAATATTGACTTGTTATGCTTAATTATACTCATTCCTATTAGCTTTGTCAAGCTATTTCTTGAAAAAAATACAATTAGATTTCTACCCTTTTCTCAAGGGCCTAGATTAGTATTTACATTCTCAAAGGTATTCCTCTATCCATATTTTACTCTTAATCGGATTTAATTTTATTTATTAGTCAACTCTTGTGTGAACAGATTATCATATGTTATAATAATGGTCAAGCACAAGAATTTGTTATTATATCACGTTAGGAGTGAAATCATGTCCGACACCTTAAATATTTGTGGTTTAACGGTGGAGCGTGGCCAGAAGCTGCGCACCTTTTTGCCCGTACCCGATACCAATGTCAAAATTCCCCTGACCATTATCAATGGCTGCGAGAATGGCCCCACCCTGCTTATCACTGCCGGCATTCACGGCGGCGAATACCCCGGCATTGCCGCCGCTATGGAGCTGGGAAGGGATATTGAGCCTACCGATGTGAATGGCATTTTAATTATGATGCATCCTGTGAATATACAAGGCTTTTGGGCCCGGAGGGAAATGATCGTGCCCGAGGATGGCAAAAATTTAAATCGTGTTTTCCCCGGTGACCCCTGTGGCACTCTGGCCGATAAAACAGCCTACTTAATCAGCAGTAATTTCTTCCCCATTGCCGATTTTTATGTGGACATGCACAGCGGTGATATTCACGAAAGCCTGCATCCCTATGTTTATTACCCCGGCCAGCCCACGCCCGAGGTGGAGCGCAAGTCCCGCGCTGTGGCCCGCGTGCTGGATATGGAATACATGGTGCGCTCCTTAGCTACCGGTGGTGCCTATAATTACGCCGCGAGCACTGGCCTGCCCTCCATCCTCATTGAACGGGGCGGCGCAGGGCTGTGCCTTCATGAGGATATTGAAGCCTATAAGGATGATGTACGTAATATTCTGCGCAAGCTCAAGATGTTCTCCCTCCCTGTAAAGCCACGCCACCATTCACCCCGAGAAGTAGAAAACCTGATTTATCTGGAAGCCCTGGAAACAGGCTGCTGGCTCCATCACATCCACAGTGGCGATTTTGTGGAGGAAGGACAGGTTCTGGGCCGCATCACCGATGTTTTTGGCAACACCATCACCACCTATTACGCTGAGCAAACCGGCGTAATCCTTTATGTTTGCCCTGCCCTGTCCTCACCCAAGGGAACGATTCTCGTTGCCTATGGCACCATTAAGGAGCTGGAGGAGGATTTTTAAAACCATTTGCATATGCAAAAAAACTCCGCAGAAGATGCATCCTAAGCCTATGCGGAGCTTTTGTTTTTCTCATATGCTGCTCTGTCCCCTAAGCAGCGGTCTTAAAAAAACTGTTAGTGTCTAAAGTGTTGAAAATGCTAAGATTTGTCTATCAAAAAATTTACAAGGAGGGATTGCTTTATCAGCTTTTATCTAAAAGCCACATACTACAAGAGCTTTATGTTAAGCTGCAGCCCCGGCTGCAGCGGGAAAGAAAGGCCATACCATGGGTATAACCACGATGGATACTACTAGGCAAACTGCTACCAGACCAGTGCCACACTTTACATAATCCATAAATTTGTACTTACCAGGTCCCAGTACCAAAGTGTTAGGCGGTGTACCAACAGGAGAAGCAAAGGCGCAGCTGGAAGCAATCAAAATTGCCATCAAAACAGCCTTAGGAGAAGCACCCATTTGGCTGGACAGGGCGATGCCTACCGGGCACAGCAGGGCTTTGGAAGCGGTGTTAGACATGAATTGGGTCAGCACTACAGCTAGGCAGAACAGTACAGCCGTTACTATATCAGGAGAAGGGTCGCCGCCCATCATCTTGACAGTGGCTTCGGCAATCAATTTGCCTGCACCGCTAGAATTCATGGCATTAGCCACAGGAATCATACCTGCGAACAGGAAGATGGTAATCCAGTCGATGGAGTTATAAGCCTGCTTTTCGGTAATGCAGCCTGTCAAAACACACAGTACTGCTCCCACAACAGCGGCCAGCTCCAAGGGTACCAGGCTAGTTGCCATACACAGGATAACGCCTGTCATAATCAAACCACAGATCAGCTGCTTTCTGGGGCTGTTAGAGGTAGCCTCGATTTCCTGCTCCACCTCGGCCTCGCTACCCAGCTCAACCACTTCATCAGGCAGGAAATACTTGCCCACGAACATCATGTAAATAATGCCTGCGATGGTAATAGGAATGCCGATATAGGCATATTCGAAAAAGCCAAACTGCAAATCCTCCATACCAGCGGCCTTTAAAGCCACATTGGCCAAGATATTAGGCGGAGTACCGATCAAGGTAATGGTTCCGCCCAAGCCTGCAGCAAAGGCCAGGGGCATCAGCTCACGGGATTTGGAAATATTAGCGTTGGCGCAAATGCCCAGTACCACAGGAATTAAGCAAGCGGTGGTGCCGGTATTGGAGAGGAAGGCAGACATCACAGCGGCAATGATCATAATGCCGAACATGAGGCTGTTTTCACCCTTACCAAAAAGCTTAACTACAGTACCACCAATTCTTTGGGCCAGACCTGTGTAAAACATGGCTGCACCCACTACAAACATACCACCGAACAGTACTACGGTGGAATCGGCCAGTCCCAAGAAGATTTGGTTTTCCGGAACCAGCCCTAAAGCACTACAAGCTACTGCAGCCAATACAGCGGTCATTGCCAAAGGAATCATCTCTGTTACAAAAAGCAGGGCCACAACAGCTAATAGCAGCAAGCATTTTATTGCTGGACTCATATTATACCTCCATTCTCATTTTTCTTTTCTGATTATATGCACATAGCTAAATGCATTTGCAAAGAGCTTGCTATCCTTGCCATTGTAGGGAAAGACACGGCTTTCCTTCTTTCTGTTTTCAATAGCTCGGTAGTAAAACTTTTTGTCCACTTGTCTGAGGTACTCTCGGATTTTACTATCTTCTTGTTCGTCCTCTATATGGGACATGACTATTGTTGCTTCCACTGAACTCAGCTCCTTTCCTTTATTTTTGAGAGTGCCCTGAACTGTTTTGATTATACAATATATTCCCAAATAAGAAAAATATCTGATTGGCATGAAAGCTATATCATTTTTATTATAGCTTTGTGAAATCCGTTGCTCTCGCCACAAAGGCTGACCAGCCCCTGAGGAGCATAGGGAGATCACTGGTACAACGCTCCTGCAGAGGCTGGTCAAAACACAATATCCTATACAATTATTTAGAGGAGAACTGTTTTAATATACTTCCAATAAAAATCTCTTTCTAGCAGCCTTATCCATCTATCGAAGAAGCTCAGTGCTGGCATGAGCTCATCTCCTATTTAATGCGGCCACGGCAGCATCGGAAAGCTTGGCCCCGTTAATGTACTTCACATAGAGGCGTGTATTTTGTTTCCTTTTTTTATACAAATTGGCCTGTTCTTGGCGTTTATTGTAAAAATAGCCAATTACTCCGCGCTTATTCTGAGACTTTTGTTTTTCTTCCATGGTTATTCACTCCTTTGCTAATGCTATACCTATAATAAACTACAAGGTCTGCAACCTTTGTTGCCTACATTATACTGCAAAGCTTCCCAGAAGAAAAATATCTAATTGGCATGAAAAATATGCTATCGCGTTATATGCATGATGCATATCATTTCACTTATAGAAAATATTCTGCAGCCTCTTGCTTTCGTATGCAAGCTATGCTAGACTAAAGAAGTATATTGAGAATTAGTATTATTTGTATATGATATCTAATAGGAGGAATAGCATGGATCTTGATATTTACCGCAATTTCCTAGCCATTGTGGAAGCGGGCAGCTTTACCGGAGCTGCAGATTTTGTGCACATTGCACAGCCTGCCCTGAGTAAGCAGCTGCGCAATCTAGAGAATTTTTTTGGCACCAAGCTGATTATTACCCAACGGGGCAGTCGGCAGCTTCTTCTGACCGAGGCCGGACGAGCCGTTTACCAAAAGGCCAAATACATGTGCTCCCTAGAGGACTTAGCAAAGAGTGAAATTGAAAACATCGTCGGCGGCGTGATCGGCACCCTGCGCTTTAGCATTGCCAATTCCCGCTCCCCCCTCTTTATCGAATCCTCCCTGAAGGATTTTTGTCAGCTCTATCCCAATATCAAATGCGAGCTTTTTGAAGCCAGCATTGGCGAGCAAAGCCAGCAGCTGCTCAATGGCATTACGGAGCTGGGCATTTTAAGCGTGCCCATTACCCATCAGGACAGCTTTGAGGTGTTGTTTCGGCGCAGGGAGGAGCTGGAGGCAGTTTTTCTTTAGGAGGCGGTATTTTTATCTCCTGAGGGTATGGGGGTTTTGGTTAAGC
>CAMFZA010000060.1 GCA_946002345.1 uncultured Phascolarctobacterium sp.
CCTATATTGTTACTACTGATGCACGCATTTATCCCAACACTGTCAGCTATAGCTTTATGCGGCGCCAGCTGCAGGAGGGGGATACACCCATTCTGCTCTTATTTGGCACCGGCTTTGGTATTGAAGCCGAGGTCATGAAAAGCTTTGACTACATTTTAGAGCCTGTATACGGCTCCTGTGATTACAATCATCTGTGCGTCCGCAGTGCCGTGGCCATTATTTTGGACCGCTTGGCTGGAGAAGCATGGTTTGAAAAAGAGTAAAATTTTGTAATATTTATTGCACTTTTTGCTTGCTTTTAAGCTGGCAATGTGGTACAATTGACGTTGTGTAATACGGACGGTCCGCTGTGGAGTTCACACATGAACGTCTATGATTTTAGGAGGAAAAAATGAACATTATTGAAGTATTGGAACAAGAACAACTGCGCAGCGACATCCCTGATTTTAAAGCTGGTGACACCGTAAAGGTTTACTGCAAGATTATTGAAGGCAGCCGTGAACGTATTCAGCTGTTTGAAGGCGTTGTAATTTCCCGCAGCGGCTCCGGCGTACGTGAAAACTTCACCGTTCGTCGTATTTCCTACGGCGTTGGCGTTGAAAGAACCTTCCCGGTTCATAGCCCTCGTATCGACAAGATCGTAGTTGCTCGTCGTGGTATCGTTCGTCGTGCAAAACTGTACTATCTGCGTAACCTGACTGGTAAGGCTGCTCGTATCCGCGAAAAACGCTAATTTGTTCATTCATAAAAGGGATTGCTTATTATGCAATCCCTTTTATTTATTCTAGCTATATCGCTTATAATGCATCATCTACTTTGTTACAGCTCGTGACGCAAAGACCCACGTTATCGCGAACGTAGTGCAGCGAGAACTTGTTGGTCGTGCTAATACCCGAAGGGTGAGACGTACTCCTAGTACGCCGTCGTCGCTGTGCCTCGTATCTGATACATTCTAAGCGATATTTTTGGTTAGTAAAAATTCACTAAAATGGCTAGGTTTATTCTAGTGTTTTATGTTAAAATATAGAAGAATATTTCTATGAGAGGTGTGTATATTTTGAGCAGTAAGAATCAGACTTCTTGGCAGGATACTGCCAGCGATTGGCTTGTTTCCATAATTGTGGCGGTGGCCTTGGCCTTTTGCATTCGTACCTTTTTAGTGGAGCCTTATATGGTAGAGGGCTCCTCCATGTATCCCACCTTGAAGAACCACGAGCGTTTGATCGTGGATAAGCTGAGCTATTTTGTGACCAATCCCAAGCGGGGCGAAATAGTGGTCTTTCGCTTTCCCAAGGATGAGAGTCGTGACTTTATCAAGCGTGTCATTGCCGTAGGCGGTGATACCATCGAGATGAAGAATGGTCAGGTATTTGTTAATGGCCAAGCCTTGAAGGAGGATTATATCTATAAAAACGACCCCAAGGGTAAGAATATTTCCAGCTATCGCAAAACCATTGTTCCTGAGGGCACTATTTTCGTTTTAGGCGATAACCGCAATAATTCTGAGGACAGCCGCTTTGCCGATGTGGGCTTTGTGCCCCACAAGCTGGTGAAGGGCAGAGCCTTGGTTTGCTTCTGGCCCTTGGGCAATATGCGCGTCATGGAAGCTGACACGGGTATGGGCAAATGAGAATAGAGGATTTCAAAATTCAATGGTTCCCCGGCCACATGACTAAGGCCAAGCGCATGATGGAAGCCCAAATCAAGCTGGTGGATGTGGTGGTAGAAATGCTGGATGCACGCATTCCTCGCTCCAGCACCAATCCCATGCTACAAAATATCCTGGGCAATAAGCCCAAGGTTATTGCTCTCAACAAGATTGATATGGCCGACAATGCTAAGACGGAGCTGTGGCTGGAGAAGCTGAAAAACAGCGGTCTGCCCGTGTGCAAAATTGATTGTGCCACCGGTAAGGGTGTGAAGCAGCTCATCAGCGCCATTCAGCTGGCAGCCAAGCCGGTGATAGATAAATGGCTGAAAAAGGGCGTGCGCAATCGTCCTGTGCGGGTCATGATTGTGGGCATTCCCAATGTGGGCAAGTCCACCCTGATTAATCGTCTAGTGGGCAAAAATAAGGTTATGGCAGCGGATAAGCCCGGCGTTACCAGGGGCCAGCAGTGGGTGACCATTGCCAAGGGCTTGGAGCTTTTGGATACACCCGGTGTGCTGTGGCCCAAATTTGAGGACTCCTCCGTGGGCTTTGCCTTGGCGGCTACAGGGGCCATCAAGGAGGATGTTTTTGATCGCCGTGATGCGGTGGAGCTGCTGCTGGACTTTTTGCTAAGCAAATATCCTGAGGATTTGGCAAGCAAGTACGCTGTGGAAATTACAGAGGGCGAAACCGTGCAAACGGTGATGACCAAAATCGCCACCGCTAGAGGCTGCCTCAAGGCAGGGGGCATGCTGGACCTGGATAAGGTGGACCAGCTGGTGCTGCGTGATTTCCGCTCTGGTCGCTTCGGACGCTTCACTGTGGACTAGCCTTAAGGACAAAATATAGTTTAAGATAAGCAAGTAAACGCTTTAGTGGAGTTATATACACATGGCTCCCTAAAGCGTTTTTGTTTTAGCTTCTATTATTAGCCCGTAAGGTCACAGCCTCGGCAATGTGGCTGGCCTGAATATTCACTGAGCCAGCTAGGTCAGCAATGGTGCGGGCCACCTTTAAAATGCGGTCATGGCTGCGAGCACTAAGGTTGAGAATATTGAAGTACTTTTCCATGACTTTTTGAGCATCGGCATTCAGCTGGCAATATTTCACAACCTCCTGCCGTCCCATTTGGGCATTGCAATGGATGCCCCAGGGCTCCAGCCGTGCCTGCTGCAGCTGGCGGGCACGGACCACCCGTTCTCGGATAACGGCGGAGCTTTCGCCTGCCTGCTTATCCTTCAGCTCGGAAAAATCCACGCGGGCCAAATTAATCTGCATATCGATTCTGTCCATAAGAGGACCGGAGATTTTGCGCCGATAGTTTTCGATATCACGCTGCTTGCAGCTACATACATGGCGAGAATCACCCAGGTAGCCACAGGGGCAGGGGTTTTGCGCGGCCACTAGGATGAAGCGGCTAGGAAAGGTCATGGCTGCCCGCACCCGGGAGATGCTCACCTCGCCATCCTCCAAGGGCTGGCGTAGCATTTCCAGAGTGGAGCGTTCGAACTCGGGCAGATCTTCTAAAAAGAGGGATCGATTATGGCTAAGGGTGACCTCGGCAGGTATGGGTGTGGAGCCACCGCCCAGCAAGGCACTGCCAGAAATACTGTGATGGGGGCTGCGAAAGGGACGCTCCAGCATGACGCTATCTGCTTGGGGTAGCATGCCCACAATACTATAAATTTTTGTTACCTCCAAGGCTTCACTTTCTGTCATGGGCGGCAAAATGGTCACTAGGCGGCGGGCCAGCATGGTTTTGCCACAGCCGGGACTGCCAATCATCATAATGCTGTGGCCACCGGCAGCGGCAATTTCCAAGGCCCGGCGAGCCACTAGCTGTCCCTTAATATCCGCAAAATCCACGTGGTAAAGGCGTTGCTTATTCTGTAAAATATTTTCCTTGGGCAGGGGCTGCAGCAGCCTTTTGCCTGTAAGATGCTCCACTATTTCCTGCAGGGACGAGGCTGTAAAAACCTTGATGCCCTGAATCAGCTTGCCCTCGGCAGCATTTTCCTTGGGAATGAAGATTTCCTTGGCGCCAAAGCGTTTGGCCTCCATAACCATGGAAAGTACACCGGAGACCTTGCGGATGCGGCCATCCAAGGAGAGCTCACCCACAAAAACCTTGTCCTCCAATTTTTGCGTATCAATAAGACGGGAGCAGGTCAAAAGGCCGATGGCAATGGGCAAATCCAGGCCGGAGCCCTCCTTACGCAAATCTGCCGGTGCCAAATTGACGGTGATTTTGGTCATAGGAAAGGGATAATCGCTGTTACGCATGGCGGCCTTGACTCTTTCCTTGGACTCCCGCACGGCCATGGCCGGCAGGCCTACCAAATCAAAATTGGGGAGACCGTTGGAAATATCCACCTCTACCAAAATCATCACGCCATCAATACCACAGGTAGTTAAACCATTTACTTGAGCAAACATCATTTTTCCTCCTCTAGAAGCAATGTGGGTAATGAAAAAGTCGCATTCCCACACCACCTTCAATGATAATTTCCACTACATCAAAGGAAAGCATCGGAATGCGACTCATTAAACCTGCACACTGGAGGTAATATTCCGCAACGCGATAGATTTTTCTTTGCTTCGCCAAGGTCACTGCCTCTGCCGGCTTGCCATACCGATTGGAGCAGCGGGTCTTGACCTCAATAAAGCTTAGTACCCCGGCTTTACTGGCCACTATATCAATTTCTCCGAAGCGCCGACAACGAAAATTGCGCTCCAAAATAACATAGCCCTTAGCCTGCAGGTACTTGCAGGCCAGGTCCTCTCCATATGCGCCCAGCCTACGCGTCGATTGAGAACACATACTGGCAATCCAGCTGGGGACTATAGAGTTCATTTTTAGCTGCAGCTACTGGCTCTAGCTGCATGCTTTTCACAGGCTCGTAGCTGCGACGATGCCATTTGGTGGCACCAAATTCAGCAATGGCCTGCATATGGGCACCGCTACCATAGCCCTTGTTATGGGCAAAGCCATAGGCAGGGAATTGAGCATCAAGGCGCTCCATGATGCGGTCACGGGTGACCTTGGCAATGATGGAGGCTGCGGCAATGGAGGCGCTTAAGGCATCACCATGGACAATGGGCACTGCTTCCATGCCTTGCACCTGCAGCGGCATGGCATCGATGAGGGCCACCTGGGGCTGCACGGACAAATGCTCCAAGACTTCTGCCATCCCTCGCTGGGTAGCAGCATAGATATTGTATTTATCTATATTGCTAACGCTGACAATGTTCACCTCGATAGCCACTGCCTTAGCCATAATCTCCTCATAGAGCTTGTCCCGTTTAGCGGCGCTGAGCTGCTTGGAATCATTGAGCCCGGGAATAAAGACTTCCTGGGGCAGGATGACGGCGGCAATAACCAGGGGACCGGCCAAGGGGCCACGGCCTGCTTCATCCACACCGGCCACATATTGTGCACCTTGAGCGTAATATTCCTTTTCATAGGTGAGCATTTTGGCAAAGCGCTCCTGCTCTAGGGCTGCTTTTTCCAAGCGCTTGTCATAGGCGGCCAGCAGCTTTTGCACGCCGCTGCGCTCATCAGCCCGGAGCTGGGCTAATTGCTCTGGCGTAGGGGTGCCAGCCAAAAGCTCCTTTACTTCGCTAATTTTCATTTTTTCACTTCCCTTAAAGCTTGTGGCAGCCAAGCCTGGCTGCCAGACTATATCTAGATAGAAAGCCGCTTTATAGCGCAACACTACAAAGCGGCGTATATATCCTTGCACTGCACCTATTGTACCACAGAAGACCGGCTTTGTCAGCACTAAAAACAGAAAATTTAGTAATATTTTACACTTTTATTCGTTCTAGAAGCTTGCCTTTGTTGCTACATCCACTAGCATTTACGCCTCAAATATGCTATAATTTAATGACGAATTGTTTTTCCAAGGGATTTTTATGCTTATTTTTAAGGAGTTGCCGTATTTTCATGTTAGGATTGATTAGTTCTGTGCGCAAAAACAGTCTGGCCGAGGCCGCCGGCATCGTAGCCGGGGACAAGCTGGTTGCTGTGGGTGGCGTGCAGGTAAAGGATATTATTGAATTGAGCTTCTATACCACTGATTATGAGGTGGATTTGGAACTGGAGGATAAGGATGGTCAGCGCCGTCAGGTACATATTGATAAATATCCCGATGAAGATTTGGGCATGGAGTTTGAAGCAGCCGTGTTTGACAAGGTCAGCACCTGCTATAATAACTGCATCTTCTGCTTTGTGGACCAAATGATTCCCGGCATGCGCAAGGGTCTGTATGTACGTGATGACGACTATCGTTTGTCCTTTTTATATGGCAATTTTATCACCCTGACCAATCTTAAGGAAGAGGATTTTCAGCGGATTATGCAAACCCACATGACGCCGCTGTATGTTTCCGTTCATGCTACGGATCCCCAGGTGCGGTGTGAAATGATGCACAATCGCTTTGCGGGCCAGCTTATGGAGAAGCTGGAGCGCCTGTTCGCCGCTGGGATTGAGGTGCATACCCAGATTGTCTGCTGTCCCGGCTACAATGATGGGGCAATTCTCACTAAAAGCTTTGAGGATTTGTATGCTCAGCATCCCAATGTGTTGACCATGGCAGTAGTACCCGTGGGCATCACCAAGCACAGGGAGGGGCTCCATCCCCTGCGTACCTTTACCAAGGAGGAGGCCGCTGCCTTAATCGACCAGGTTACCCCCTGGCAGCAGCAGTGTCGTGAGGAAACAGGCAAAACCTTTATCTATTTGGGGGATGAGTTCTACCTTTTGGCAGGTAGGGAGGTGCCTACTGCTGAGTGGTATGATGGCTTTCCCCAGCTGGAAAACGGCATTGGCTTAACCCGCAGCTTCCTTGATGAATGGCAGGAGAGCTTGGCCGGCATGGGCAGCTACACAGGTACCAGTCCGGCAGTGATCCCCGTGGGTGAAAGTGCTTATACTGTGCTCAAGCCCTTGCTGGATGCTTTGAACCAACAATTTGGGACTGACCACCGCTTTGTGCCCGTGGCTAACCAATTCTTCGGTGGCAAGGTGAATGTGACGGGTCTTTTGACGGCAGGCGATATTCTGCGGGAGACCAAGGCTTTGAGCAAGCGGGTGATTTTGCCGGCTGTGGTGCTCAATAATGATCAGCTGTTTTTGGATGATACATCTTTGGAGCAGTTCAAGGAGGCCTTTGGTGGCAGGGTAGACATTGCCAAGGGAGCCAAGGAGCTGCTGCATTTGTTATTAGCAAGCTAAAGGGAGCGAGTAGGTGAGATTATGTTACAAGTATATACCGGTACAGGTAAGGGTAAGACCACTGCTGCCTTGGGTGTGGCGCTACGCGGCGCGGGCCATGGGCTGAAAACCCTCATGCTGTGCTTTTTGAAGGATGACCCTGAATATGGTGAGGCTAGAGCGGCTAGCTTTGTGCCCGGCTTGGAGCTGCGGCAGGTGGGGCGTGATGCCTTTGTGAACTTTCGCAATCCTGACCCCGTGGATTTACAATTGTGTCGGCAGGGCTGGGAGGCAGCCAAGGAGGCCATTACCCAGCGGCAGGTCGATATTGTGATTCTTGACGAGCTGAATATTGTTTTGGCTACGAAAATGCTGCCCTTGGAGGAGGTGCTGGACTTTCTCAAGGCACATCAGCACCAGCTGGAGATTATTACTACTGGTCGCGGTGCGCCGGAGGAGCTCATCAAGATGGCAGATTTGGTGACGGACATGAGCGAGGTTAAGCATTACTTCCACAAGGGAGTGTCGTCAAGATTAGGCATAGACCATTAGAATTAGTAACGAAAAAGTAAAGCTATAGGGAGGCTCCCCCTCCGGGGGAGCTGCCGCCACCGAACAATTGCTATTCTTCCAGCCAAGATGCGGCTGAGAGGGGAAAGCAGTTGACTTAATTGTTTACCGAAGCCCCTCTCAGTCATCCGCATTTACTATAGCTTGCTATAAAAGTTATTGCGCGGACTGACAGCTCCCCGACGCAAAGACCCACTTTATCACAAACGAAGTGCAGTGATAAAGTGTTGGTCGTGCTAATACCCGAAGGATGCGGAGGGGGAGCCTTTCGTCTACCGTTAATTAGAAATTAGATTTTACAAAAATACGCTAGATTGAAATACACAATTATAGTATGATGGAGGAAATTGATTATGGGAAAACCTATTGTTGCTATAGTAGGACGTCCTAATGTTGGCAAATCCACCCTGTTCAATATTTTTGCCAATAGCAGGATATCCATCGTGGAGGACACCCCCGGTGTTACTCGCGACCGCCTGAACGCTACAGCGGAGTGGCAGGACCACGAATTTATGATGGTGGACACCGGTGGTATCGAAATCATGAACGCCGATGCCATTGCTGTTTCCATTCGCCAGCAGGCACAAATTGCCATTAAAGAGGCCGATGTGATTCTCTTCGTGTGCGATGCACGTAGTGGCATTACCACCGAGGATGCGGATGTGGCTCGTCTTTTGCGCCAATCCAAAAAGCCCATTGTCTTGGCTGTGAACAAGGCCGATTCTCCCAAGCAGGAGATGAATATTTTCGAGTTCTACAATCTGGGCATTGGTGATCCCATTCCCGTTTCTGCTTCCAATCATTTGGGCTTGGGCGATTTGTTGGACGCCGTGGTTGCCAAATTCCCCAGTGACAAGTTAGGCACCAGCGTGGATGATGAGGACGAAATCAAGGTGGCCCTCATCGGTCGCCCCAATGTGGGGAAATCCTCCATTTTCAACGCTTTAGTAGGCGAGGAGCGCTCCATTGTCAGTGATGTGGCAGGCACCACCCGTGATGCCATCGATACCCCCGTGGTTCGCAATGGTCAAAAATATCTCTTTATTGATACTGCCGGCATGCGCCGCAAGGCCAAGGTGGATGAGCCCATCGAAAAGTACAGCGTGATGCGTTCCTTGCGCGCCGTGGACCGCAGCGATGTGGTGCTCATGGTCTTTGATGCGGTGGAGGGCGATACTGAACAGGACAAGCGCAATGTGGGCGATGCGCATGAGGCTGGGAAGGGCAGCA
>CAMFZA010000061.1 GCA_946002345.1 uncultured Phascolarctobacterium sp.
GAGGACAGCATCATACAGGGAGCTGAACCTATCTGCGTCTGGAAGGACGCATTAATATTTCCATGCGTCTGCAAAAGGAAAATGCTTTAGTTGCTGATGCAGAGGATATTTATGCTTATTTGCTGAAGCGTGAGGGTAGCATGCCTTATTGCGATAGCACGCCCCTGGAGATTATCAAGCAGAAATTTGGTATTAGCAAGGCAGCCTTTAAGCGTGCCTTGGGCCATTTGATGAAAGAGGGCAAGGTGCGCCAGGAAAACGGCTGGACCTATATTGTCGAAGAAAAGAAATAAGCTGTGAGCTTTATAGCTACCCGCTGGTCGGGTAGCTTTGCTTTTTGTAATAGAGGGGCTTGTACTAATTATGGATTTGTCTAACTTATTTATGGCCGGATTTATCATCTTTCTCGGCTCCTTTTTTGCCACCGTGTCCGGCTTTGGCTTTGCGCTAGTGGCTACACCGCTTTTAGCCATGATTATGCCCTTGAAATGGGCTATTATCTTTATTCTTGTGTTAACAGTGGTACTGCGGATTTTGACCATGTATCAGGTGTGGGGTGAGTTTAATTGGCAAACAGTGGCCTTGACCAGCCTGGGTAGCTTTGTTGGCATGCTACCGGGAAGCAAGGTGCTGCACTTTATTTCCATCACCCATTTACAAATTTTTCTGGGCCTGGTGCTCCTTGCAGCTACTGCCTTGATGAGCCTGCAGTACACTGTGCCTATCAAAAACAAAACGGCAGGCCGCTTGGGTGCAGGCTTTTTAAGTGGCTTTTTTGGTGCCTGCACCAGTGTTAGTGGTCCTCCCCTGGTGCTGTATTTCCTTAACGAGCGCACCGATAAAACCGAAATGCGGGCTAATATGATTTGGATTTTTGGCGTGACCGGCATTTTATTTGTTGGCGCCAGTTATTGGGCTGGGAATATTGCCGCTGTGGGGGATTGGAGCTATTTATACAGCATGATTCCTGCCACCTTCTTGGGTGTGCTGGCTGGTGAGCGCATGTTCCGCTATCTTAACCAACAGCTTTTCCGTCGCTTGTCACTTTTAATTGTGCTCGTGGGCGCGGTGATGATGCTGTTTAATGGCCTAAGAGAGCTGTGAAGTGATAGCAGGTAAATTGTAAGTTCCATTACACTTTTGCGAGAAAAAAGTAAAATATTACAAAAGTGCGAAATTATCCTTGACGTTAGTAAGATGCAGCAGTAAAATTACTTCAATCGTCGAGTAAAGGCGAGATAATTATTTTGCAGGTGAGGCTAATGGATTCTATCAAAATGAACACTGCAGCTGAATACGGCTTTTATTATGCACCGGTCTTTAGCTATTACTATAGCACCGGTTATTTGGCATGGAAAAAAGCATAGGCAGTGAACGTAATAGAAGCCGTTAATAGTATTTGTATAACATTTCCAAAATGCTTTCTAAGCAGGCTCTTTTGCGGAGCCTGTTTTTTTAATAGCAAAGCTTCTGAAGTGTTATGCTGATACCACCATTTTTAGTAGTCTAGTTAGTTTAGCGTTGAAGTTGTTCTCGCTTTAAGCTATAGGGTAGTATTGAAGTATTGTAGAATAGTAAAAGGAGAGATTTTATCATGATTATCGTATTCAAACCCACTGCAACCGTAGAAGACAAAACTCGTTTAAAGGCACAATTAGAAGCTAGAGGTTACCAAATTCATGCTAGCGATGGCGTGAATGCATCACTGTTTGGCGTAGTTGGTGATACTAGCGCTCTGGACATGAACCTTTTGCTGGTAAACGAGGGCGTAGAAAAGGTTATGCGGGTGCAGGAGCCATTTAAGCGTGCTAACCGTGCCTTCCACCCCGATGACAGCATTGTTAATGTGGCAGGCGTACCCATCGGCGGCAAAAAGATTCAGGTGATTGCCGGTCCCTGCTCCGTAGAAAGCATTGAGCAGATTACTGCTGTGGCGCAGGAGGTAAAGGCCAGCGGTGCTACTTTGCTGCGCGGCGGCGCCTTCAAGCCCCGCACCTCTCCCTACTCCTTCCAAGGCTTAAAGGAGCTGGGCCTGGATTATCTTAAGGCTGCCCGGGAAGCCACCGGCCTACCAATTGTTACGGAAATCATGTCTGCTGACAAGCTTGAACGCTTTGTGGAGGATGTGGATTTGATTCAGGTTGGCGCCCGCAACATGCAAAACTTTGAGCTGCTTAAAGAACTGGGCAAAACCAATAAGCCCATTCTCTTGAAGCGTGGCCTTAGCGCAACCATCGAAGAGTGGATTATGTCTGCTGAATACATTATGGCAGGTGGTAATGATAATGTTATCCTGTGCGAGCGTGGCATTCGCACCTTTGAGCATTATACTCGCAATACCTTGGATTTGAGCGCCATTCCTGCCGTGAAAAAGCTGAGCCATTTGCCCGTGGTTGTGGATCCCAGCCATGCCGCAGGCCTGTGGTGGATGGTAGAGCCCTTGGCGAAGGCAGCAGTTGCTGTGGGGGCCGACGGCCTTTTGATTGAGGTACACAACAATCCTGAATGTGCACTGTGCGATGGCGCCCAATCCTTAAAGCCTGCTCGCTTTGAAAAGCTCATGGGCGAATTAAAGGGCATTGCTCAAATCGTGGGTCGTGAATTATAATAATATTGTAAAGAAAAATATAGCTCCAGTGGCCGCAAAGTTCACTGGAGCTAGCCTTGTATTTAGTAGTATGGTAGAAATGTAGAAGTAGGAGTGATTTTTTTGGAATCTGGTTTTAGAAGCACTAATTGGCAGGAATTAAGCTTTGCAATTGTGGGCTTGGGCTTAATCGGTGGCTCTTACGCCAAGGCTCTGCGCTTATTGGGCGCAAAGCAGATTATCGGCGTGGAGCGCAGCGAAGCAACTCTGGCGCAGGCAAAGGAATTGGGGATTATAGATTTGGGTATGACCGCTGCGGATGAGCGTCTGGCTCAGGCAGATGTGGTTATATGTGCTATTTATCCCGAGGCTATTGCCAATTTTATCAAGAGCAATGTTGTCCATTTTAAGGCCGATGTGCTTATTACCGATGTGGCTGGCATTAAAAATAATATGATTGCCGAGGTGCAGAAGGCTCTGTTGCCGGAGATGGAATTCATCAGTGGTCATCCCATGGCAGGTCGTCAAAGCAGCGGTTTGGGTATGGCGGATGCGGCTATTTTCCATAATGCCAATTATATTATCGTGCCGGAGCATGGCAATAGTGAAGCTGCAATTCAATGGCTGGAGGCTTTTGCCAAAGCTTTGGGTTGCCAAAATACAGTGCGGGTGACGCCGGAAGAGCACGATCGCACCATTGCTTTCACTAGTAATTTACCACATGTAACAGCAGTAGCGCTGATGGATAGTGCCTCTTATAACGAAAAAACCAAGTACTTTGTGGCTGGCAGCTTTAGGGATGGTACCCGGGTAGCAGATATTAATCCGGAGCTGTGGTGCGCGCTGTTCCTTGCCAATAAGGACAAGGTGGCGGACGAAATTGATAAATATATGGAGCAGCTGGAGCTGTGGCGTAGAGCGTTGCGCGCTGGCGATGGCGAGACGATGAAGGAGCTCATGCGAACCTCTGCTGCTCGGCGAAAGGAGCTATATTAAAGCAGGTTATCCAAGTGGATTTAGGGGCGCATGCGTATGATATAGAAATAGAGGCAGGCTTATTACCGCAAATTGGCGCCAAGGTGGCCAAGCTGCTGCCCAAAGCTAAGAAGGCGGCCATCATCAGCGATACTAATGTGGCACCGCTGTATGCGGCGCAGCTGGAGGCGAGCCTGGTGGCAGCTGGCTTGGCCGTGGTAAAGGTGGTTATCGATGCAGGCGAGCAGAGTAAAAATATGACTGTGCTCAGCGGTGTTTTGGAACAGCTGGCTCAGGGCGGACTTACCCGCAGCGATGTAGTGCTGACGTTGGGCGGCGGCGTAGTGGGCGATTTAGGCGGCTTCGCCGCCGCCAGCTACATGCGCGGCGTGGCCTTCGTGCAGGTGCCCACCTCTCTTTTAGCCCAAATCGATAGCAGCGTGGGCGGCAAGGTGGCCGTGGATTTGGCGGCGGGCAAAAATTTGGCCGGAGCTTTTTATCAGCCTAAGGCAGTGTTCATCGATACGGATCTGCTCAAAACCTTGTCCACCCGCTTTTTGCATGATGGCCTGGCCGAAGCCATTAAATACGGCTGCATCAAGGATGCAGCCTTGTTCGAGAAGATTGCCGGCTTTGCAGGTGATGCTGAGCTTTTGGCAAACATCGACGATATTGTGGCTACCTGCTGCGCTATAAAGGCACGCATTGTGGAGCAGGACGAGTTCGACACAGGCCTCAGGATGCTGCTGAACTTTGGTCACACCTTGGGCCACGCAGTGGAACAGCATTTTGGCTACAGCGGCTTTACCCATGGTGAAGGCGTGGCCATCGGTATGTACCAGCTGACCAAGCGCACGGAGGAATTGGGGTTGACGCCGTACGGCTCTGCTGAGCGCATTAAGAGCGTGCTGGAAAAATACAATTTACCGACCTCTGCGGGCGTGGCCAAGAGTGAGCTCTTAGATACTATGGCACGGGATAAAAAGAAGAATGGCAATAGCATTACCATCATTGTTTTGCGTTCTATTGGAGTTGGTGACCTGCTGAAGCTGGATTGGCAGCAAGTGCCAGAGTATTTGGGGTAAGGCTTTATGAAAACAGTTAAAATTTTTCCTAGTAAATTACAGGGTACAGTGGTAGCCCCCTCCTCTAAAAGCATGGGGCACCGAGAGATTATCTGTGCAGGCTTAGCCGCTGGTACCAGTATTATTGATAACATCAGCATGTCCAAGGACATTGAGGCAACCATGCGCTGTCTCAAGGCCATTAATGTGGCTGTGGACGAAATTCCCAGCATGATTGAGGGTCGCAAGGCCTTGCAGATTTCGGGCACGGGGCTTCCCATGGCAGCGGCGGACAGCGTGGACTGTGGTGAAAGTGGCTCTACCTTGCGTTTCTTTTTGCCATTGGGCGCTAATTTGAATTGTCCTCTGACCTTTACCGGTCATGGTAAGCTGGTGAGTCGACCACTGCAGGCTTATTACGATATTTTTGATGAAAAATTTATCCAATATTTTAATGATAGTGGCAATTTGCCTGTGACCGTTAATGGTCGCTTAACTCCGTGAACCTATAAGCTGCCCGGTGATGTGAGCAGCCAATTTGTCAGCGGCTTGCTCTTCGCACTGCCATTACTCAATGGCGATTCTGTTATCGAAATTACTTCTCCGCTGGAGTCCAGTGCTTATGTGGATATGACCATCAACTGCTTGGCAAAATTTGGCATCAAGGTGGAAAACGAGGGTGGACAGCATCGTCGTTACCTTGTGCCCGGCAACCAGCACTATAAGGCTCAAGACAGCCAAGTGGAGGGCGATTGGTCCCAAGCTGCTTTTTGGACTGTGGGCGGAAGCTTGGGCACCAGTATTACCTGCGAGGGGGTAAATGTCAATTCCCTACAGGGTGACCAAGCCGTGGTGCGCATCATGGAGCGCATGGGTGCAGCTATCAGCCAAATGGCCAATACTGTCACCGTTTGCGGTGGTGCAACTAAGGCAACTGTGATTGACGCAGCTAACTGCCCCGATATTATCCCTGTGCTAACGGTTTTAGCAGCTGTTAGTGAAGGTACAACCAAGATTATTAACGCTGGTCGACTGCGCATTAAGGAATGCGACCGCTTGGCGGCTATGACCAGCGAGTTAAATAAAATGGGTGCGGCGATTACGGAAGAGCCGGAGGGACTGACTATCGTTGGCAAGCCCGAAGGGCTGAAGGGCGGCGTTAAGGTAGACGCGTGGAACGACCATCGCATCGCCATGAGCCTTGCTATCGCCGCTCAGAAATGCGCTGAGCCCATCATTTTAAGCGGCGCAGAAAGCGTTGCCAAATCCTACCCCACCTTTTGGGAAGACTACAAGAGCGTGGGTGGCCTAGTGGAGGAAGAAGCATGAGTGGAATTTTTGGCATGAATATTAAAATGTCCATCTATGGGGAGTCTCATGGCAAGGCCGTTGGCGTGGTGCTGGATGGTCTGCCGCCGGGAATCGCCTTGGACGAAGAGGCTATTGCTAGGGAAATGGCCCGTCGCGCTCCGGGACAGAGCGCACTGACTACTGCGCGCAAGGAAAAGGACGCAGTGGAAATCCAAAGTGGCTTCTTCAATGGCTATACCACGGGTACACCCCTGTGTGCTCGCATCGCGAATAGCGACCAGCATTCCAAGGATTACAGCATCCTTAAGGATAAAATGCGTCCCGGCCATGGTGACTACGCCGGGTATGTACACTATCAGGGCTACAACGATTATCGCGGCGGCGGCCACTTTAGCGCGCGCCTGACGGCGCCGCTGGTGTTCGCCGGCGCGGTGGCCAAGCAAGCGCTGGCACAATACGGCATCACAATTGGTGCTCATATTTTGCGCATTCACGATATTGTGGAGCCCAGCTTTAATCCTCTGGGTGAAAGTGAAGCTACTCTTAAAGCTATCGATGCTAAGTCCTTCCCCGTGATAGACGATGCCATTGGCGAACAAATGCAAAGCTGCATTCTCACTGCCAAGGGTGCTTTGAATAGCGTAGGTGGTGTCATCGAAGCCATGGCTATCAATCTACCGGCCGGCTTGGGCGCCCCCTATTTTGACTCTGTGGAAAGTCACCTTAGCAAAATGCTCTTTTCCGTGCCTGCGGTGAAGGGCATTGAGTTCGGCGATGGCTTTGGCTTTGCTCAGCTGACCGGTGCGGAGGCCAACGACCAAATGCACTACGAGGAAGGCAGGGTGCGTTGCTACACTAACCATAACGGTGGCATCACCGGTGGCCTCACCAATGGCATGCCCTTGGTGTTCCGTGTGGCCATGAAGCCTACCGCTTCCATTTCACGGGAGCAAAAAACTGTGAGCATGGCTGAACACAGCGATACTACCTTGACCGTTGTAGGTCGTCATGACCCCTGTATTGTGCAACGGGCGGTGCCGGTTATTGAAGCAGTAACCGCGTGGACACTGTGGGATTTACTAATCGAAGCGAAAAAGTGGGAGAAGTAAGATGCAGGAACTGGATTTAGAATTAATTCGCAAGGAAATAGACAAGGCAGATAGCCAGCTGGCAGAGGTTTTGGAAAAGCGACTGCAGCTGGTAATGCAGGTGGCAGCCTTTAAAAAATCTAAGGGCATGCCGGTGAAGGATAAAAACCGTGAGGCTAAGGTTATTGCTAAGGTGGCCAGCCTTTTGGAGAATAAGGATTATTCTATTGCCGTAAAAAACATTATGCGGGGCATTATTGACCAAGCCTGTGTGCTGGAGGAAACTGCTCTTGTCGAGCCTTCCGACAGAACCTTTGAGGTGGCTTGTTTTGGACCTGCAGGCTCCTTTACCCATCAGGCACTGGAGGACTTTTTCCGCGGTCGCAAGGTGAATCGCCACCATTACAACACCTTTGAAGAGGTCATTACCAGCATTTCCAATGGGGACATGGATTACGCCGTGCTACCCATTGAAAACAGCTCCACTGGTGGCATCACCGAGGTTTACGACCTGCTGCGCCAATATGATTGCCACATTGTAGGCGAGCAATGCGTAAAAATTGAGCAAAATCTGCTTGGCTGCGAGGGCGCAACATTGCAGAGCATCAAAACTGTTTATTCCCATCCCCAGGGCTTTAAACAGAGCAAGGAATTCTTCCGGGACTACCCCCACATGGAGCAGGTGCCTTTCTTCAGCACCTCCAAGAGTGCGGAAGAGGTGGCCGAAAAGCAGGATATTACCCTTGGCGCCGTAGCCGGCAAGGCGGCAGCAGATTTATATAACTTGAAGATAATCGCTCCTGCCATTAACAGCAATAACAATAACTACACACGCTTCATTATTATTGCCAAGCGTCCGGAAATCATTCCTAACGCCAACAAGATCACTCTTATTGTGGCTGTAAAGCACGAAACGGGCTCCCTGTACAAGATGCTGGCCAGCTTCTATCATACGGGCCTGAACCTGATGAATCTGGAATCCCGTCCCATGGTGGGTAAGTCCTGGGAATACTTCTTCTACATTGATGTTACCGGCAATCTTTCCGACCCGCTGGTGGCAGATGTTATGGAAGAGGTACGCTCTAAGAGCACCTATGTGAAGATTTTAGGTAACTATCGAGCTTACGAAAAGAAGGAGTAGGCCATGAGTAATAAATTTGGTTTAATCGGTGGCAAGCTGGGACACAGCCTGAGCCCTGCTATCCACCAGCTATTTTTTGAATATACTGGTAAGCAGGGTAGCTACGAGCTTTTGGAAACGGACCTGGAGGCACTGCCGGAGCTGGTACGGAAATTGCGTGCCGAATTCAGCGGTACCAATGTTACCATACCTCACAAGCTGCATGTGATGCCCCTATTGGATAGCATTGCTCCTGAAGCGGCTGCCATTGGTGCTGTGAATACCATTAAATACACAGCAGAGGGCGCCTTTGGCTACAATACTGACTACTTTGGCTTTGGTCGCATGCTGGAATATAATGATATTAAGGTAACTGGCAAAATCTGTGCCGTTTTGGGTACTGGCGGAGCTGCTCGGGCGGTGGTCAAATATTTGGCTGATAAAAAATGTGCTAAGCTGTATTTAGTTACTCGTGATGTGTTTAAGGTTGATTCCCATTTT
>CAMFZA010000062.1 GCA_946002345.1 uncultured Phascolarctobacterium sp.
GATAATAACAGACCAACCCACCGCCCAAATCGCAAAGCACTACACCCACTGCAAACAAAAGCAGCCAGCGTTTCAAATTAATGCCTGGACATAGCCAACTAATCCATCCCATAGAGTCCTCCTCTATACCTTCTTGGGAATATCACGATGTGTAATCTCCACGCTATAGCCACGCTCACGCAAGAATTCGTAAAGCTTATTGGCGATAAAGACACTCCGATGCTGGCCGCCGGTGCAACCCACGCTGATGACCAGCTGAGCCTTGCCCTCGTTGATGTACTGGGGCACCAAAAAGTCCAGCAGCTGCTCCTCCAGCTTCAGATACTGAAAGGTTTGCGGATAGCGACAGATAAAATCAGCCACAGGGCGGTCATTGCCCGTCTGGCTACGCAGCTCCTCCACATAGAAGGGATTTGGTAAGAAGCGCACATCCAGCACCAAATCGCTGTCCAGGGGCAGGCCATGCTTGAAGCCAAAGGAACGCACCACAATACCCATACGGTCCTTGGAGGTACCTTCTCCAAACAGCTCCGTTACCTTGGCCTTGAGCTGGGCAGTAGTCAAGTCAGAGGTATCGATAATATAAGTCGCTTCCTCCCGCAGTGGGTCCAGCATCTGCCGCTCATTGGTAATATTTTTCAGCAGGGAATTGCGCTCACCTAAAGGATGCCGACGGCGTGTTTCCTTATAGCGACGCACTAAAGATTCATCGGAAGCATCAAGGAAAAGCAGCTCATATTTTTGGCCACTGGCCTCCATTTCATCCAAAACCTGCAAAAGCTTGTCAAAAAATTGCCCACCACGAATATCCACCACCAGGGCCACCTTGTCCTCGCTGGTTTGGCGGCATAGCTCCGAAAATTTGGGAATAAGGGTAGCCGGCAAATTGTCGATGCAGAAGAAATTTAAGTCCTCCAGGGTGCGCACCACTTGGGATTTGCCTGCACCGGACATGCCGGTAATAATCAGAAAGTGTGACTGCATTTGCTTCACCTCTTTAAAAATCACATAAGTATTAAATTATATTATAGCATGAAATGAGGAAAGATTAAAGAAAAAGCGTACACAGGCATTGTGCCTATGTACGCATAACAGTTGTAAATATCTCCACCGCAAGCGGCCCCCTTTTAAAAGGGAGGCAGTAATTGGTTATTTTTTCGGGGTGATGGCCACAACACGCGCCGGCAAACCAGTTGCTCCCTCAATGCGAGGCCAGGAAGCAATCAGCAGGGCACCAGCCGGAGCCACCTTATCCAGGTTATCCAGCACTTCAATTTGCAGCTTGCCAATGCTCAGCACATAGCGCTCGCAGGCCAAATCTCCGGCAGCAGCAGCCAAGGCACTAGCATCAGTATCCAAGGTTTCATGACCGTTAGCAGCAATCTTGCGCTCTTCGAAGAGGAATTTTAAAGCTTCCAGAGACCAACCAGGGAAGTTTTCGCTGCCATCCTCTGCAATGCCGCTGAGTTTATTCATATCCGGCCAATTCTTGCCCCAGCCAGTGTACAGAGCTACAAAGGCACCCTCAGGAATCTGGCCATATTTAGCCTCGTATTCCTTAATATCCTCCACAGTTACAGCGTAATGCACATCCTCAGCTACCTTAGCGGTAACATCCAGCACGCACAGAGGGAAAATCATGCTATTGGGACCAAAGGCCTCGGAAAGCACGCCACCTTGATCAAAATGGCCCGGAAAGTCAATATGAGTACCAAATTGGCCAGGAAATTTAAAGGTTTGAATCAGGCATTCCAGCATGGGATTACCCCAATCAAAAACAGTTTTGCCCAGCTCCACACTGCCCTCGGGAATACCGGCCCAGAAGGGGCTATCATTGTTCAGGGAATGGGACAGCTCTACCCACTCATATTCGGGAGCCTTTAATTCGTCTAAAATGTTCCACAGCTTATAAGTCATTACATCCACCTCATTTAATTTCACTATAATCCTACTAAATAGGTGGGTTAAATATACCATTAAAAAGTAGCTTTGTAAACAAAAACGTCTCAAGCCTTGTAAAAAAAGCTTGAGACGTAAATTTTGTAACAGTATTATGTTGGAATTAGACCTAGACAGTACGCCCTGCCACAAGGCAAGCTTACTGCTGTACATGCAGCTGGGCTAAAGCCTGCTGGGCTGCGTGCTGCTCAGAATCCTTCTTCGTGCGGCCTTGACCCTCGCCGATCACCTTACCCTCCAAAAGCACCTCGGAGGTAAAGATTTTATTGTGCTCGGGACCACTGCTGCCCAAAAGCTGGTAGGAAATATCCACATCGCCATGCTGCTGCAAATACTCCTGCAGGCGAGTTTTGTAATCGGTATAAATGCCGTGACGGCACACATAATCGATTTCCTCCTGCATCATATTGAGCAAATAGCCTTGGGCTACAGCAAAGCCTTGGTCCAAATAAATGGCTCCCAAAACTGATTCAAAGGCATCAGCCAAAATGGAGGGACGCTCCCGTCCGCCGCTGAGCTCCTCGCCTCTGCCTACTAGCAGTAGCTCACCCAGGCCCAGCTTCTTGGCGAAGGTATACAGGGAGCCCTCGCACACCAAATGGGCGCGCAGCTTGGTCAGCTGGCCTTCGGCCAACTCCGGAAAATTCTTGTACATATAGGTGCTGACAATAACGCTAAGCACCGAGTCACCTAAAAACTCAATGCGCTCGTTATGCTGGGGCTTAGGAGTCTGCTTGGCCTCATGGGCATAGGAAGTATGGGTCAGCGCCATATCCAACAACTCCAGATCATGCATTTGGATATTTTGACTGGCGCAGAAGCTTTCCAGCTGCTGCTTACGCTTATCCTGCATTGCCATCATCCCGCTTTTAGCCAACGTATTTTTTCAAAACAATGGCAGCATTGTGGCCACCAAAGCCCAAATTGTCGCTCAGAGCAACATTAACAACTCTTTCACGAGCTACGTTAGGAGTATAATCCAAATCCAGAACGCCTTCAGGATCGTCCAAATCCTTGTCCTGATAGTTGATGGTGGGAGGAACAACATTGTTCTCAATGGTCAGAGCAGTTGCGATAGCTTCAACGCCGCCAGCAGCACCCAGCAAATGGCCAATCATGGATTTGTTGGAGCTGATGCTCAGTTCATAAGCATGCTCGCCAAATACCTTTTTGAAAGCAATGGTTTCGCCCAAATCGTTACGATGGGTGGAGGTGCCATGGGCGTTGATGTAATCACCCTCTGCGGTTTTTTCGCCAGCGGCATCAATAGCAGCCTTCACGCAGGCAGCCGGAGTTTCGCCGGTCGGATCGGGAGCAGTAATGTGGTAAGCATCGCAGTTCATAGCGAAGCCAGCCAGCTCAGCATAGATGTGTGCACCACGAGCCTT
Organism: uncultured Phascolarctobacterium sp.; assembly: GCA_946002345.1. Taxonomy (GTDB): domain Bacteria; phylum Bacillota; class Negativicutes; order Acidaminococcales; family Acidaminococcaceae; genus Phascolarctobacterium_A. The sequence continues at coordinate 3,348 of CAMFZA010000062.1, forward strand.
AGCATGCTCCAGCTCTTCCAGAACCAACACGCCAGCGCCCTCGCCCAATACGAAGCCATCGCGCTTCTTGTCGAAGGGGCAGGAAGCCTTTTCAGGATTTTCGTTATTGGTGGACAGAGCCTTCATGTTAGCAAAGCCAGCAATAGCAACAGGAGAAACGGCTGCTTCGGTGCCGCCAGCCAGCATTACATCAGCATCACCATATTGAATGGTACGCAGAGCGTCACCAATGCAGTTGGTGCCGGTTGCGCAGGCGGTAACAATAGCAGTGTTAGGCCCCTTAAGACCGCAGGCAATAGCGATTTGACCAGCGGACATGTTGGGGATTTCCATGGGGATAAAGAAGGGGCTAATCTTGGAGGGACCCTTGGCGCCATACTTCAAGGATTGATCCAAGAAGGTATGGATGCCGCCGATACCGCTACCAACACAAACGCCACAGCGCATAGCATCTTCCTTGCTCATATCCAGCTTAGCATCCTCGATAGCCAGCTTAGCAGCAGCCACTGCCAACTGGGTTACGCGGTCCATACGCTTGCCTTCTTTTTTGTCGATATAGGCAGTGTAATCGAAATCCTTTACTTCTGCAGCAATCTTTACGGTGAAGCCCTCTGTATCAAATTGGGTAATGGGGCCTACGCCAGATTTGCCGGCAACCAGATTGCTCCAAAAGGTTTCCTTGCCGATACCAATAGGAGTAACAGGGCCAACGCCGGTTATTACAACTCTTCTTTTACTCAAAATCTTTCACCTCGTAGTTAAATTTTTGCGATATCTTCTTTGATTCTACGGAAAATTTCTTTAACCGGCAGAATCTCCTTGATTTTCCACATATTGGCACCGGTAAATACCAGGCCGGTCTCCACGTCACCCTGCTGAGCACGGGTCAAAGCACGAATAATGCAGAAGCTATGAGTACAATGCTTCAAGCACAAATCACATTGGGTGGGTTTGGGAGCTCTATTTTCCAAAGACAATTGGGCAAAGGGATTGCGAATTGCGCGACCCTTGTAGCCTACGGGGCTATCGATTTGCACAACATCTTCTTTTGTCATTTTTAAATAAAATTCTTTCAGGGCCGGTGCGCCATTGGATTCCTCGCTAGCAGCAAAACGGCTACCCATTTGCACACCACTGGCACCCAAATTCAAAAGGTCTGCTACATCCTGGCCGCATACAGCGCCACCAGCAGCAATAACAGGTATATTAACGGATTTTACAATTTCCGGAAGAATCTCTTTAATGGATTGTTGGGTACCAAGATGACCACCTGCTTCGGTGCCTTCAACAACGATAGCAGATGCACCCAGCTTTTCAGATATTTTAGCCAGCTTCACAGAAGATACAATAGGTACTACTTCAACACCATATTTACGTCCGACAGCAAAAATATCTCTTGAAAAACCGGCGCCGGCCACGATCAAATCAATTTTTTCTTCTGCGGCAGTAGTAATCAGCTCCAAAAATGCCCTTGCAGCGAACATGCAGTTAATACCGATGATACCCTTACCCCCGGTCAACTCACGGGCCACTCGAATTTCCTTGCGCAGCTCATCACAGCTCATGCCGGATGCAGCAATCAGGCCAATACCGCCTTCATTTGCTACAGCTGCTGCCAGACGGGCAGTGGACAGCCTAATAGCCATGCCTCCTTGTACAATCGGTACTTGAGCAATCAATTTACCGATTTTCAGCACTGGTAGTTTCAACAAATATCCCCCATTTCAGGACCAAAGTAGCTTGTGTTGGGGGAGCACAATGGCTCCCCTAAACATAAGCCGATAAAGCATTATTTTTCTTCATCCAGCAGCTTAACAGCGTCAGCTACAGTGCGAATCTTTTCAGCTTTTTCATCAGGAATTTCAACACCGAATTCCTCTTCGAAAGCCATGATCAATTCAACGATGTCGAGGGAGTCAGCGCCGAGGTCATCGATGAAAGCGGATTCCATCTTTACTTCGTCAGCGTCAACGCTCAGTTGTTCAACAGTGATGTCTCTTACTTTTTCGAAAGTGCTCATTACGATTCACCTCCTTCCACTAGGCAAAATGTGCAATGCTTGCCTTATTACATTACCATACCACCGTCGACATGTAAAGTCTGTCCGGTTATATATTTGGCGTCGTCGCTCACGAGGAAGACAACAGCCTTGGCAATATCTTCAGGATCTCCCAACTTATGTAAGGGAATCGTATTTAGCATGCCTTCAACCACCTTCTCGGAAAGAACAGCGGTCATATCAGTTTGGATAAAGCCAGGAGCAATGGCGTTTACGGTGATGCCGCGAGCAGCGACCTCCTTAGCCACAGCCTTGGTGAAGCCCAAAACGCCTGCCTTAGCAGCAGCATAGTTAGCTTGACCAGCATTGCCCATCAGGCCAACAACGGAGCTGATGCTCACAATGCGACCAGCCTTTTGCTTCATCATGTATTTTACAGCTGCCTTAGTGCAGTTGAATACACCCTTCAGGTTAGTAGTGAGAACTGCATCCCAATCCTCTTCCTTCATGCGCATCAACAGGCCGTCACGGGTGATACCGGCGTTATTAACCAAAATATCAATGCGACCAAATTCCTTCACCGCAGCGTCCAGCATAGCGGTAGCAGCCTCATTAGAGGAAATATCAGCCTGCAACACCAGAGCCTTACGGCCCATGGCTTCGATTTCAGCAGCAACAGCCTTCGCAGCAGCTTCACTGCCAGCGTAGTTAACGACTACATCCGCACCTTCAGCAGCCAGAGCCAGCGCGATAGCACGGCCAATGCCACGAGATGCGCCAGTTACTAGAGCTTTCTTACCTTCAAGTTTCATAAACCTTTATCCTTTCTCATTTCAACAATGCTTAGAGTGCGTCAGATGCGAGCAAAGGCGACGATGGCGTATAAATAATACTCCTAGAAGCCTTTGTGAAGCAGATGGCGTGCTATAAGCATTGTAATTTTTACGCTTTCAATGCAGCCAAAGTCTTTTCCAAGCTTGCAGGATCTTCCACATTCAGAGCGGTCATGCCCTTAGCAATCTTCTTGGTGAAGCCGGTGAGTACCTTGCCGGGGCCAACCTCAACAAAGGTATCCACGCCATTAGCAACCATATTGCGTACGGAGGTTTCCCACAGAACCGGGCTAGCAGCTTGCTTAATCAAGAGCTTCTTGATTTCAGCGCCACTTACAACCTCTTGAGCAGTTACGTTAGCTACAACGGGAATCACGATATCCTTGATTTCCATGGGAGCCAGAACCTCTGCCAGACGATCAGCAGCGGGTTGCATCAGGGTGCTGTGGAAGGGTGCGCTTACGGGCAGCAGTACAGCACGCTTTGCGCCAGCAGCCTTAAGAGCCTCAATAGCCTTGTTGACAGGGTCAACAGCACCGGCGATAACAACTTGACCAGGGCAGTTGAAGTTTACAGCCTGTACAGCCGCGCCCATTTCAGCTTCAACAGCCTTGCAGACTTCTATGATTTTGTCGCTGTCCAAGCCCAAAACAGCAGCCATGGAGCCTTCACCCACGGGCACAGCCTCTTGCATGAACTGACCACGCTTGTGCACTGCCACTACTGCGTCAGCGAACTTCATAGCACCCACATTTACCAGAGCGGAATATTCGCCTAGGCTATGGCCGGCAGCTACAGCGCAGCTAATACCATGCTCCTTCAGCACAGCGCCACAAGCGGTGCTGGCGGTAAGAATAGCAGGCTGGGTGTTGGCAGTCAGCTGCAAATCAGAAGCAGGGCCCTCGAAGCACATCTTGCTAATGGAATAGCCAAGAGCCTCATCAGCCTCTGCAAAAATCTCTCTAACCACAGGGTATTCATCATAGAATGCCTTGCACATACCCACAGTTTGGGAACCTTGTCCCGGAAAAACGAAAGCAATCTTGCTCATGGGAAAAACCTCTCTTTCTAATTATACTCGCTAATTACAAAACGTTCTATAGTCTGGTGAAATATTTATGCAATATTTACCGAAAAAAGCTTATTTACTCCACTTCAGCACAATAGCAGCCCAGGTCAAGCCTGCACCAAAGCCATCCAAAATGATGTTATCACCCTTTTTCAGCTTGCCTGCAGCCTGTGCCTCGCACAAAGCGATAGGAATGGAGGCAGCGGAGGTGTTGGCATATTTATCCACATTCACCCATACCTTCTCCATAGGCAGCTTCAGACGCTTAGCAGCGCTGGTGATAATGCGCAGATTAGCCTGATGGGGGAAGAGCATATCCAACTCTTCCGGCTTCATGCCTGCATTTGCCAAGGCCTTTTTAGCAGTTTTGCCCATGATTTGAATAGCAAACTTAAAGACCTCGGTACCATTCATATGAATAGTGTGCTCGTTATTAGCCACGGTTTCGGGGCTGGCCGGCTTGCGGCTACCGCCTGGCGGCGGATTCAGATGTACGCCGCCGTTGCCGTCGGCGCCCATATCGATGCCCAGCACGCCGTAGCCCTCTTCAACCTCGCCTACTACTGCTGCACCGGCGCCATCGCCGAAGAGCACGCAGGTATTTCTATCCTTCCAGTTCATAATGCGGGACAGAGTCTCCGCACCGATAATCAAAATCTTGTTATACAGGCCGGTCTTCACCATTTGGCTGGCTACTGCCAAGCTATACGCGAAACCGCTGCAACCTGCTGCCAAATCGAAGGCCGCTGCATTTTTAGCACCTAAGCGAGCTTGTACTAAACATGCAGTGGAAGGGAAAATGTGGTCGCTGGAAGCAGTGCCCACAATCACCAAATCAATTTCCTCCGGGGATACCTTGGCATCCTCCAAAGCCTTGACAGCCGCATTGTAAGCCAAATCGCTGGTTGCTTCCTCAGGAGCGGCAATATGTCTTTGCTTGATACCGGTGCGCTCAGTAATCCATTCGTCACTGGTATCAACCATCTTTTCTAAATCAAAATTAGTCAGAGTTTTTTCAGGAACATAATGTCCCACACCTAAAATGCCAACTGCTCTTGTCATTTATCTATTTCCTCATTTCTTTTGGATTCAGCAATGCGCTGGGCAATAATGCTAACTACGTCCTGCTCGGCAAAATCCATGGCCACACGAATTGCATTGGTAATAGCCTTAGCCTTGGAGCTGCCATGGCAGATAATGAAGGGGGCGCGAATGCCTAAAAGTAAAGCACCACCGTATTCCGCCGGGTCCAAGCGCTTTTTGAGGCTCTTCAGTGCCGGTTTGATTAAAAGGCCACCGATCTTAGCTAAAACACCACCGTTCATAATGGCTTGCTTTACTAAGGTCATAATAGCAT
>CAMFZA010000063.1 GCA_946002345.1 uncultured Phascolarctobacterium sp.
TGGTGGGCGTATTGCTGAGTGGCTGTGCGGTGCTCTGGGAGGTGTCAGCTTTCGGATCTCTACGGCGGAGTTCTTGGATGCTGGGTGCATTTGGGTTGATCTTGCCATGACCAATGAAGGCGAAGTCGTGGCACCTAGTACGGCCAGTGGGTTCAAGACAGAGGTATTCTATCTTGAGGGCAATAATAGAAATAACCAACAGCTCATCACTGAGATTATTGGTGACAAAAATAGTGGCTTGGTAGAGGCTTATCGCACAGGTGATGTTGTGAACCGTGGCGACATTGTAGCCCAAGGTGCTGGAGAGGATAAGGGTGCTGTAACGCTGCACTCTTTCCATGGCAATACCACCAACTATGATAACTTCAAGCTGTTGAATGGTCAGGCAAGCTACGATTATTTGGGCGCAAATCAAACTTCTGTGGGTAATGAAATCAATACCATCATTGCCCGTTTCAATCCCGATACCGAGTACTTCTATGATGCCAAGGGCATCCTCATCAGCGATAGCGACATGAACCTGCTGGCTGATGCAGGCTCCTTGTACAACAATATGAACATTATCAGCGATAAGGATGTCAACCTGACTAGTGGCAAGGACTTGAGCATTGGTAACAGCGTGGCTTCCGTAATTGCAAAGGGCAATGTAATCGTTAAATCCACGGCCGGTCATGTAATCAACGATAGTCATGTGGAATCGAGCGAGGGCAGCATTGTGCTGGATGGCGAGCAGGGTGTCACCAGTCAGGTTGGTGCAGCTCACCTGTCCGCTCTCAACGGCTCCATTAGTGCTGTTACTACCTATGGCCAGATCAATATCGATGAGCTCATTGCCGGCGATACTGCGGCAGCTGGTACTAAGGAAGCTGACTCCATTAATATTGGCAAGGTAGCAGGTAATGACGTTGTGCTTTACACTGAAAGTGCCGACACTACCATAAAGATTACCGAAAGCATACAGGTGGAAGACCATCTCTTGTTGCAGGGCAACAGCTTCACCTTGCCGAAGATTGACCGTCCTGAAGGTGCTAGCGGCACCCTCATCGTGGATGTAAATGGCATTGGTCAAGGCGGCAGCGGTGCTATGACCGGCCATTTGAGCCTTGATATCGACGGCGATGTACGCTTCACCACCATGAATGTGACCAACGCTACGGTGAATATCGGTGGCAAGCTGAGTGTTGACAAGCTCCATGTGGGCGGTGCAGCTCACTTCACTAGCCTTGGCTTTGTGACCGGCGTGTATGGCGGCGGCACAGCACCCTATCATGACAGCAGCAACGCTCTCTACTACGATTTGGGTGACGGCAGCGGCGCTGGCTACAACATGCACGTAACGGCGGAAGAGTTCCGCGCTGTCAAGGAAGGCGAGCCTGAAGAGGTACGTGCTTTGACGACGATGAAGAGCTTGAAGCAGCGCCTCAGCGAGCTTGGCAATGGTCCGGAAACCTTCAACAAGGATAACGGCGGCTGGATGAACCTTTATGTAGACAGCTCCAACTACCAACGCTCCAATGGCCTCCTGCTCCACATCGGTACGGGCTACAGAAGTGCTAACCAGCGCTGGAGCGCCGAGGATTTGAGCACCAAGCTGGTGGACTTCAAGTCCCACGATGCGTTCATGACCAATTATGGTGATGCTTCTAGCATCTTTGGTCGTTACGATTTGGTAGAAATGCCTGCTAGACCAGTTGGCGACATTTTGCACACTGCTAACAGTGGCAAGGTAGTGCTGCAAAAGGACAACAACGGCCTGCGGATTGAAGAAACGGAAGAGGACAAAGCAGAATAATTTTTTAGCAGATAGCTGGCTCATGAAGCTGGCTATCTGCATTTTTATTAGGAATTTTGAGATGTTAAACGAAGAGCTTGAAAACGGAAAACATTGTTATTTGTTCGTTATGTAAACACTTGTGCAACGCGAGTAGATGAGTTATAATTATTGTAGGTTAATAAATTACTTAAGAAAAGCCGAGAAAGCAAGAGAGTATTCCTGTTGCTGCTTTGAATAAGCATATAGATTCATGTTGTCTATGAAATAGAGGAAAAGAGGGAGAAGTTTTGATGAAAAAGGATAATCAAGTGAGTGCTTGCTCCAGTGCTGCTGCGTATTTGACTTATGTAGCTACTGTTGGGGAGCAACAGGATAGCGTAGAAATGCGTTATGAGGATGAGAATATCTGGCTTACACAAAAGATGCTGGCTACGTTGTATGGGGTTAATGTACGTACTATTAATGAACATATAAAGAAGATTTATTCTGATGCAGAGCTTGAAGAACAATCAACTATCCGGAAATACCGGATAGTTCAAACAGAGGGTTCGCGACAGGTTAGTCGAGAGGTTACCCATTACAATTTACAGATGATTGTTGCGGTAGGCTTTAAAGTGAATAATGAAAGGGCAGTTCAGTTTCGCAAATGGGCTAATCATATTGTGAAGGAGTATACCATCAAGGGATGGGTTATAGATGATGACCGTTTAAAAAATGGAGATTCTGTGCTGACCAAAAAGTATTTTGATGAATTATTAGAGTATATTCGGGAAATAAGGATATCCGAGCGTAGGTTTTATCAAAAGATTACTGATATTTATGCAACTTCCATAGATTACGATAAGACTGCAAAAACTACAAAGCTTTTTTTTGCAAAGGTACAAAATAAAATGCATTTTGCTGTTCATGGGCATACGGCTGCGGAGCTAATTTATGAGAGAGCTAATGCTGCTAAACCCCATATGGGACTAAGTACTTGGGCGGCGGCACCTGATGGAAAAATAATGAAAAGTGATGTTAGTGTTGCAAAAAATTATTTAACTGAGCAGGAGATGCATTCGTTAGAGCGTATTGTATCTGCTTACCTGGATTTAGCAGAAGATCGTGCGGAGCGGCATATTCCTATGACCATGGAAGATTGGGCTAAACGCTTGGATTTGTTTTTGCTAGCAGATGATAGGGAGATTTTGCAGGATGCTGGCAAAGTAACGGCAGAGATTGCTAAAGATAAGGCAGAAACTGAGTTTGAGAAGTATAGGGTTATTCAAGATGGATTATTTGTTTCTGACTTTGATAAATACTTGTTGGAATTAGAAGATAAGACAAGCTTGTAATGGTAACAAATGCTATAATTATTAGCAGATAGCTGGCTCACAAAGTCGGCTATCTGCATTTTTAGGCTCTCCGTCAAAAGTTGTGGTTGGCGCTCTAACGTTCGTGTGGTCAGCGCTTTAACAGTATGGTGGTTTGGCTATGCAACTATGTGAATAATTAAGACTAGAAAGTGCTTTATGATGGACTGTACAATATGATTAAAACCCCCGTAAGCTAAACTGGTGCTAAACCAGTAAAGCTTACGGGGGTTATTTCGTTTTTAGGTAAAAATGTTGTGTGTTAGATGATTCTGCCGCCGCCAACAACCACGTCGCCGTCGTACATAACTACGGCCTGACCTTTGGTGATGGCCCGCTGGGGCTCATCGAATTCGATGTGCAGGGTGTTAGCATCGGGTTGGGTTACAGTGGCCCACTGCTCCGCGTGGTGGTAGCGAATGCGTGCCTTCACGCGGCGGGGCTCTGTAATGCGCTCACAGTCGATAAGGTTAATGTCCGTAGCTGTGAGGCTCTTAGTAAAGAGCTCTGCATTGGTGGACAGCACAACCTGGTTGCGCTTAACATCGATATGCTGCACGTACATGGGCTCGGGCAATGCCAAACCAAGACCCTTGCGCTGGCCGATGGTGTAGTGAATGATGCCCTTGTGACGGCCCAAAACCTTGCCCTTGGTGTCCACAAAATTGCCCGGTGGGAATTTGCGACCCGTGCGCTGCTCGATAAAGTCGGCATAAGTCGTACCGTTTTGGATGAAGCAAATATCTTGGCTATCGTGCTTGTGGGCCGTAATAAAGCCGTGCTTTTCCGCAATGGCACGCACCTCGGGCTTGGACAAATTGCCCAAGGGGAATTGTACATGGGCCAGCTGCTCCTGGGTCATGCTGTAGAGCACATAGCTTTGGTCCTTTTCCGGATTTACAGCCTTGAGCAAGAGGTAACGTCCCTTGGTCTCGTCATATTGAATGCGGGCATAATGGCCAGTGACCACGTAATCGCAGCCAATTTCCTTGGCCTTATTAAAAAGCTCGCCAAATTTTAAATAGCGATTGCAGTCGATGCAGGGATTGGGGGTCATGCCATTCATGTAGGCATTGATGAAGCGGTCGATAACCTCCTTGCGGAAGCGGTCGCCGTAGTTAAAGGTAAAATGCTCCATGCCCATTTTGCTGCAAACGCTTTTTGCATCCTGAATGTCGTCCAAGCTGCAGCATTTGCTGTCCATAACGGGCAGGCCAATATCCTCGTTATTAAAAAGCTTCATGGTGACGCCGGTGCAATCATAGCCCTGCTCCTGCATCAGGAGTGCTGCTACGCTGGAGTCCACGCCGCCACTCATAGCTATTAAAGCGTTCTTATTCATATTTATCCTCCGAAGACAGTCCATAAGGTGTATCTTCTGAACTGTCTTTTTTTATACTCATTATATCACATTTTTTGCCACATCGCCGCGGTCCGTCACAATTTCATACCCTGCCATGCGCACTCTGGCCTCCAAGCAGCCCCTGCATTGGGCAGCCTCTTCGCCAGTGCAGATTTTGTTTTCGTACAGCTCGTACAGCTTGCGCACGTTGACGGGGGACAGGTTGGGCATGACCACGTTGCCACCAGCCTTGAGCCCCAGCTCCCGCCCATTGGGATGGATGGTGCCTAAAGCAGTGGTAGAGGGCAGCAGAGCGTAGGGGAACATCAGGCGCAGGATGGAAAGCATGCGCAATGTTTGTTCCGCTGTGCCGCTTTTATGCTCGGCAAAGGGCGTTTGCTCATGGGTAATATAGGGACCGATGCCAATCATATCGGGCTTAAGCTCCTGCAAAAAGCGCAGGTCCGCCAGCAAATTCTCCGGCGTTTGGTAGGGAGAGCCTACCATAAAGCCACTGCCCACCTGATAGCCAATAGCCTTTAAGTCGAAGAGACAACGCTTGCGATTAGCAAGGCTCATGCTGGCAGGATGCAGCTTAGCATAATGCTCCGGTGCTGCTGTTTCCTGGCGCAAAAGGTAGCGATTGGCACCTGCGTCGAAGTAGGCTTGGTAGCTAGCTCTTTTCTTCTCGCCTATGGAAAGAGTTATGGCACAATCGGGATGCTGCCTGCGAATGGCGGCGACAATGTCACAGACGCGCTCATCGGTAAAATAAGGGTCCTCACCGCCCTGCAGCACGAAGGTGCGAAACCCTAGTTGATAGCCCTCGCTGCAGCAGTCTAAAATCTGCTCCTTGCTCAAACGATAGCGATGAGCGTGGCTGTTGCCTGCGCGGATGCCGCAGTAGTAGCAATTATTTTTGCAGTAATTAGTGAATTCAATGAGACCGCGAATATAAACCTTTGTGCCATAATACTGTTGGCGGATTTTGTCAGCTGCTGCGGCTAAAAGCTGATTGGTAGCCTCATCTGTGCTAGTGATGAGCTCTAAAAGCTCTGCATCAGCTAAATCGCGCTTGTTAGCTAGTTTATCTATTAAAGTTTGCATGGTACTCATGACTTCACCTCCTAAATCCTAGTGCTTTAATATGTTTCATATGATACATTAAATACGTCCTACTGTCAAGAGAAGAAATTTTAACAAAAAAGTGTTGACACAGCTAAAATCTGATGTATAATAAACCTATCAATCAGCTATGAATACTAGAGATTGCAAGGAGATGGACTTATGCATAAAGGAAAACGATGTTGTAATTAAAAAGTATCACCCGGCATGGCTCCAGTAGCTAATAATAAGCCCCAAAGGGCAGGCAATAAAAAATAGACAATAAAGGAGCGATTTATTATGGCAAAGGTATATACAAGCATTACGCAATTGATTGGCGGCACCCCGCTGGTAGAACTGAAAAACTATGAAGCAGAAAAGAAATTGGAAGCAACGATTCTTGCTAAGCTGGAATACTTCAATCCCGCTGGCAGTGTTAAGGATAGAATCGCTAAGGCTATGCTGGATGATGCCGAGGCCAAGGGCCTGCTGAAGCCGGGGGCTACCATTATCGAGCCCACCAGCGGCAACACTGGCATTGGCTTGGCCAGCGTGGCAGCAGCTCGTGGCTACAAGATTATTCTGACCATGCCCGAAACCATGAGCGTGGAGCGTCGCAACCTGCTCAAGGCTTATGGCGCAGAATTAGTGCGCACCGATGGTGCCAAGGGTATGAAGGGCGCTATTGAAAAGGCAAATGAGCTGGCTGCGGCTACTCCGGGCAGCTTCATCCCCGGTCAATTCGTTAACCCGGCCAACCCTGCCATCCATAGAGCAACCACCGGCCCGGAAATTTGGGCTGACACCGATGGCAAGGTTGATATCTTCGTAGCTGGCGTAGGCACCGGCGGCACCCTGACCGGTGTGGGCGAATATTTGAAAGCTCAAAATCCCAATGTGAAGATTGTGGCTGTGGAGCCTGCCGGCTCTCCGGTACTGTCCAAGGGCGTTGCTGGTCCCCACAAGATTCAAGGCATTGGCGCAGGCTTTGTTCCTGATACCTTGAACACCAAGATTTATGACGAAATCATCCCCGTCGAAAACGAGGATGCATTCATCACCGGTCGTACCATTGCTCGTAAAGAGGGCGTGCTCATCGGTATTTCTAGCGGCGCCGCTGTATATGCAGCAACCGTGCTGGCACAGCGTCCCGAAAACAAGGGCAAGACCATTGTAGCACTGCTGCCTGATACGGGCGACCGTTATCTGTCCACTCCGCTTTTTAGCGAGTGAGATTTACGATAAAGCACCATCTACTTCGTTTATTAAATTTGGTTTATAGGTACTTCCCTATATCTATAAATATATTCACATCCCATTTCCTAACTGAGAAGCAACTTACCACTTGGCTGCTTCTCTTTTTTTTGCGCAAAGTCTGCTAAATTTTTGCTAAACAAAAAAGCCGCAGCAACTAGCTGCGGCTCCCAAAGCTTAGATACTATAATTGTTTACACTACGGGCTTGGTAATCATCGATAATGTCCTGCAGGGTAATATTGTCCAAATAATCGGCAATAACCTTGCTGAGGCCCTGCCACATGGGCAGGGTAATGCACTCATTACGGCGTTCGCAGCCTTCGGGGCTCCAATCCAGGCAGGCAATGGGAGTCAGGCTGCCCTCGGTCAGGCGCAAAATGCTACCCACTGTGTAGGCGCTGGGAGGGTTGACCAAGCGATAACCACCCTGAAAACCACGGTTAGCCTGCAGAATGTTGGATTTATTTAAAATGGGAACAATTTGCTCCAAATATTTCTTGGAAATGTTCTGGCGAGAAGCAATATCCTTCAGGGCAATGAAGCCATCCTGTTGATGAAGAGCTAAATCTATTAACATGCGCAGCGCATAGCGTCCCTTGGTAGAAATTTTCATAGCAAAACCACCTTCACCTAACAATGTGTAATCAGCGTAAGCCTAGTTAAATTATATGCTATTATCGGTGAGTAGTCAATGCTTTCCTAGAGCTCTTTTGACAACAACCAAAGAAGTAAAATGGGTGTAACATTGTTAACGATATTCAGAGGGAATCGCACCAATAAAGTAAAATTTCAGAAAAACATAGACAAAACCGAGATATAGTGTATAATATTATGTAATAAATCTGTGAAATGAGGTGGATTATTTGAAAACCAATCTCCAAAAAGGTATTTTTACTGTGGCAGTTGGCCTAGTATTGTGGTTTCTGCCCGTGCCCGCAGGCTTAAAGCCCCAGGCTATGCACATGTTTGCAATCTTTGTAGCAACCATCGTGGGCTTTATTCTGCATCCCCTGCCCATTGGCGCCATCGCGCTGATTTCTGTAGGTTTATCCGGCTTCTTGAAGGTTATTAAACCGGCGGAAGCACTCTCTGGCTTCGGCAATGCCACCATTTGGCTGATTGTCAGCGCCTTCCTCTTTGCTTTGGGCTTTATTAAATCCGGCCTTGGCAAACGCATTGCTTATAAAATTATGGCAGCAATTGGCTCCAGCTCCCTGAAGCTTGGCTATACCATGGCTATTACCGACTTCATCATTTCTCCCGCTACTCCCTCCAATACTGCTCGTGGCGGCGGTATTCTGTTCCCCATTGTGCGTAGCCTATGCGCAGCTTTTGAATCCGAGCCCGATGAAAAAAGCAGAAAACGCATCGGCTCCTATCTGATGAAATCTACCTTCCAGGCGGACTGCATCACTTCTTCCATGTTCATTACCTCCGTTGCGCCTAATTCCTTGTGCGTTGCTTTGGCAGCACAATCTATAGGTGTCAACCTGTCCTGGGGCGGTTGGGCTTTGGCCTGCATCGTTCCTGGTCTGTTGGCTTTAGTTATTTGCCCTTATCTGGTTTACAAGCTGTTCCCGCCCGAACTGAAGGAAACTCCTGAAGCTCCGGAAATCGCCCGCAAGGAATTGACAGCTATTCGCCAGCTGCGCTGCCGCGCTAACTCCGC
>CAMFZA010000064.1 GCA_946002345.1 uncultured Phascolarctobacterium sp.
CCGCACTCCATTGGGCTGTGGCCGAAATGGAGCGGCGCTACAACTGCTTTGCCGAAAGCCACGTGCGGGAAATAAACAGCTATAATGCTCAGGCAGAGGAAAAAATGCCCTTTATAGTCATCATCATCGACGAACTTTCCGATTTGATGATGGTGGCGAAGGTGGATGTGGAGGATGCCATTTTGCGTCTGGCCCAAAAGGCCCGTGCTGCTGGCATTCACTTGATTTTGGCCACTCAACGGCCCTCCGTGGATGTTATTACCGGCATCGTAAAGGCCAATATCCCTTCCCGCATTGCCTTTGCAGTTTCTTCCCAAACGGATTCCCGTACCATTATCGACATGGGTGGTGCCGAAAAGCTGCTGGGCAAGGGTGATATGCTGTTTTATCCCATTGGCTTTAATAAGCCGGTGCGGGTGCAGGGTGCCTTTGTAACTGATGCGGAATTAAATAAAATTGTGGAATTTATTGTGCAGCAGTCCATTCCTGTGCAGTACACCGAAGAGGTGACGGAGCAGGAGTTGGAATGTGACAGTAAGAATAAAAATAACGGCAGTGAGGAAGCAGAAAGCGATGCTCCTGCCGAGGATGAATTGTTTGCGGATGCTTTGAGCTTAGTGTTGGATATGGGTCAGGCATCCAGTTCCATGCTCCAGCGGCGTTTTCGCATTGGCTATACCCGGGCGGCACGTTTGGTGGATACCATGGAGGAGCTGGGCATTGTGGGTCAATCGGTTGGCTCCAAGCCCCGCGAGGTTATTATGTCGAGACAGGAAGCAGAGGAGCGCTTCCTGAAGCATGATTAACAAAAGGTGGAGGAACTGATTATGGACACTGACAAAAGCGTAGGCACTTTGTTGAGGGAGGCTCGTCTGGCTAAGGGCATTTCCCTGTCTGAGGCCGAAAATGGCACCAGTATCCGGGCCAGGTATCTTGAGGCCCTGGAGAGGGACGAATATGATAAAACTCCCGGAGAGGTATTTTTGAAGGGAATGCTGCGGAATTACGGCAACTTTTTAGGGTTAAACGGACCGGAGCTGGTGCAGCTGTATAAAGCGCGTGCTGCCGGCATGCCCAAGGAAGCAGCTGCCAGCACCGGTATCCGTGAGGTGGAGAAGGTGAAGCTGAATATTCAGCTGAAGAATCCTCGGGATATTGGTAGTGGTACAGGTCGCTTGGAGCTACCCAGCCTGCCTAGCCTGCCTAGCTTGAACATGAAGCAGGCCTTGGCTGGCATGGGCGTGTTATTGGTATTGGTGTGCGGTTATTTTGCTGTTCCCAAGGCTATTGATTATTTTAAGAATATGCCTCAGCCTGCAGCGCAGGAAGACAAGCAGAGTGCTCAGAAGGCCAAGCCCGCTGTAGTTTGGGATAAGGTACAGGTCAAGATGGAGGCCACTGATAGCTGCTGGCTGGAGGTGCACGCTGACGGCAAAGAAATTTTTGCAGGCATGCTGCGCGCTAAAGACCAAAAGACCTTTGAGGCTAAGGATAAGCTGATTGTTAAATATGGCAATATTGGCGTAATGAAGCTGGAATTCAATGGCGAGGTCATTGATTTGCAGGGTGAGCACGGCGTACAGGTGAAGACCTATAGCCTGCATCATGCTGGAAGCGAAGTTAATAAGACTGATAATAGCGAGCCCCAAGCAGCTAAGCTGACTAGGGAGCAGGTGCAAAGGCCTACTGCCCCTGCTGCTTCTGGCGAGGCACAGCCGCGCGAGGCTGTGACAAGTGCTCCCCAGGCAGCCCAACCGGTGGTTACCCCCAGCAAGACTGCCGAAAAAGCTAGTGCAGCTCAAGCACCTCAAGCAAAGGAGCCTGCTCCCGTTGGTGAACAGGCTAAACAATAGTAGGAGATTTTCATGAAACAGTTTTTACCTATTTCCCAGGAAGAAATTGCAGAACGTGGTTGGGAGCAGCTGGATTTTTTGTTCATCAGCGGTGATGCCTATGTGGACCATCCTTCCTTTGGTCCGGCGGTTATTTGCCGGGTGCTGGAAGCCCAGGGCTACAAGGTGGCGTTGTTGTGCCAGCCAGCTTGGGATAAGATCGAAAATTTTGCTGCCTTGGGTAAGCCCCGTTTGGGTGTGCTCATTTCCGGTGGCAATCTTGATTCCATGCTGTGCCATTATACAGCCGCCAAAAATCCCCGCAGTGTGGATAAATATACTGCTGGTGGGGCAATAGGCCAAAGGCCGGATCATGCCACCATGGTTTATGCCCAAATGGTGAAGCGCCTGTGGCCCCATATGCCTGTTGTTATTGGCGGCATTGAGGCCAGCCTCCGCCGTTTTGTGCATTTTGACTATTGGGAGAATCGGCTCCTGCCCTCCATTTTGGAGAGCAGTCATGCGGACCTGCTGGTGTACGGCATGGGTGAAAAGCAGATTGTCGAAATAGCCGACTACCTTGCTGGGGGCGCCAGCATGGAGGATATGCATTATATCCGTGGCACAGCCTATGCCACTGATGAGCTGCCGGATGGACAGGAATATGTGAAGCTACCGGGCTGGAAGGCTATTCGGGATGATAAAAAGTTCTTCGCTCAGGCCTATCATCTACAAAGTCGGGAGCAGGACCCCTTCTACGGCAAGCCTGTGGTCCAGCGTGGTCAGAACAAATATATCGTCCAAAATCCCCCTGTGTATCCCCTGACCCAGGAGGAAATGGATGCAGTTTATGACCTGCCCTATATGCGGCAATGGCACCCTAGCTACGATGCTAAGGGTGGTGTGGCGGCGCTGGAGGAGGTGCAGTTTAGCATTGTCAGCTGTCGCGGTTGCTTTGGCAGCTGTGCCTTTTGTGCCATTCATGCGCACCAGGGACGGATTATACTGGCGCGCTGCCATGATTCCATTCTGTGCGAGGCTAAAATTATTTCCCAGCTGCCGGGCTTTAAGGGCTATATTCACGATGTGGGCGGGCCTACGGCCAACTTTCGGCATCCCTCCTGTGCAAAGCAGCTGAAATATGGTGTTTGCAAGGATCGTCAATGCCTCTTCCCCGAACCCTGTCCTAATATTGATGCGGACCACAGTGATTATATTGAGCTTTTGGCCAAGCTACGGGCTCTACCGGGTATCAAAAAGGTATTTATCCGTAGCGGCATTCGCTATGATTATATGCTGGCGGATAAAAAGCAGGATTTTCTTGATGTTTTGTGTCGCTATCACATTAGCGGTCTCCTGAAGATTGCTCCCGAGCATATTGCAGCTCCGGTGCTGAAGCGGATGGGCAAGCCGGGCAAGGAGGTTTATCTGAAGTTTATGCGGGCCTATGCCAAAAAGAATAAGGAATTAGGCCTGCCCCAATATTTAGTGCCCTATTTTATCAGCAGCCATCCGGGTTGCACTTTGAACAATGCCATCGAGCTGGCCGAGTTTTTGCGGGATATTAAGCACCAGCCGGAGCAGGTGCAGGATTTTATTCCTACTCCCGGCAGTGCTGCCACGGCCATGTATTATTCCGGGGTGGATCCTGCCACTGGCGAAACTGTTTTTGTGGCTCGTAATCCCCATGACAAGGCTATGCAGCGGGCCTTGATGCAGTATCGCGCTCCCCGCAATCGTCAGCTGGTGCTGGACGCTTTGCAGAGGGCAGGACGCACGGACTTGATTGGCACGGAGCCGAAATGCCTTCTTGCTCCGGAACGTCGGGGCGGCGGCCAACGCATGGCCGGATTAGGGCGCTCTGGTGCCATTAAGGCAGGTGCTGGCTTGAGCCACGGCCACAAGGGTAAAGCCTTGGGCCAAGGAAGGAGCCAAGGCTCACCTGCCAAAAAACGTCGCTCCTAGGAGCGGAGGTTAAACTATGTTGCGTATATTTTTGCTGGCGCTGTTGACTATGCTCAGCCTGCTAGCTACAGCTGGCTGTGGCTCTGGGGCTGATAGCAAGCCACCTGCTGCTACTCGCACTCTGCGCCTTTATTCGGAGTTGGATAGCAAATTCACTCAGGATTTGGTGGAGAGCTTTAATAAAATTAATAAGGATGGGCTGGTGGTTCAGTTTTTGGGCGAATTAAAGCCCGGAGAACCACTGCCGGACATGGTTTTGGCAGAGCAGCGTACCTTGTATGGGCTTAAGCAGCAGCACAAGCTGAAAGGCACCCAGCTGGACCTGGCTGCCAAGCTGCCTGCTAAGCTGCAGGACAAGGAAGGCTATTGGTATGGTATTTTTTATGACCCAGCTGTACTTTTGGTGAACCAATATTTTGCTCGCACTATTGGGCAGAGCAGTCTTAAGGGCTGGACGGATTTGGAAAACAATGAGCAGCTGCGGGTAGCCATGGAGAATCTGTCTGACAGCATTAGTACCCAAAACTTTTTGGGTGCTCTGGCAGATCATATGGGCGAAACTACTTCCTTAAATTATTTGTGGAATATCAACCGCTTTGTGGGTCAATATGCCAAATTTCCCTTTACCTCCATTCGCATGACGGCGGTGGGCGATGCGGATGTGGCGATTACTCGGCAAAGCTACGTTTTTAAATATTTAGAGAATAAATTTCCTGCTTATGTAGTGCACCCCAAAGAGGGGACTCCGGTTAATTTGTACTGCGTGGGCATGTTTAAGGATTGCCAACAGGAGCAGGAAAAGGCGGCGCTCAAGTTTATGAACTGGCTGCTAAGCAGTGAGAAGGTGCAGGCGGTGGCACAAACAAATAATACAGGTTATCTGTTCATCTTCCCCCGGGGTGTGGAGGGAGAACCTGTGGATGAGCACAAGCTCTGGTTGAACACCAGTTATTTGGATGCCACCAAGCAGGAGGCCCTGACCAACAAATGGTTGGAAAGAGTGCGCTTTAGTAAGTAGAAGGAGGAAGGAATAGATGAAGATAGGTATGGTCAGCCTGGGTTGTCCCAAGAATCTGGTGGATTCAGAGGTGATGCTGGGCCTGATTCGCGAAAAACAGCTGGAAATCACTAATGATCCGGCAGAGGCCGATCTGATTATCGTTAATACCTGTGGCTTTATTGAAAGTGCCAAGGAGGAGTCCATCAATACGGTTTTACAAATGGCAGAATATAAACAAAAGGGCAGCTGCAAGTATCTGGTGATGACGGGCTGCCTGGGCCAAAGGTATGCGGATGAGCTTTTTGAAAGCATGCCTGAGGTTGACGCTATTGTGGGCACGGATAGCTTTACCGATATCGGTTGGGTTATCGACCAAGTGCTGGCGGGCAAGCGTTTAAAGCATATGGAGAAGCTGGAAAGCAAAAATGTGGCTATGCCGCCTCGCATGCTTACCACTCCCAGCTACATGGCCTATTTGAAAATTGCCGAGGGCTGCGACAATTGCTGCTCTTACTGCATTATTCCTCAGCTCCGTGGACCCTATACCTCCCGCCCCTATGACGAGGTGATGGCGGAGGCTAAGGCGCTGGCTGAAAGTGGCATCAAGGAGCTCATAGTTGTGGCTCAGGATACCACCCGTTACGGGGAGGATACCACCGGCAAGCTGCTTTTGCCCCAGCTGCTGCGTGATTTGAACGCCTTAGAGGGTATTGAGTGGATTAGGGTGATGTACCTTTATCCTAATAATTTTACGGATGAGCTGATTGAAGCCTTTGCCACCTTGGACAAGGTTTGCAAGTATATTGATATTCCTCTGCAGCACTCCAGCGACAGACTGCTGGACAGCATGAACCGCTATGACACTCGCGAGCAGGTGGAGACTTTATTAAACAAGCTGCGCACTCGCATCCCCGGCATCACTATTCGCACCACCTTCATTGTGGGCTTCCCCGGCGAACCCGAGGAGGACTTTGAGGAGCTGAAGGATTATGTAGAAAAGCAACGCTTTGATAATGCCGTCGTATTCCAATATTCCCAGGAGGAGGGTACCGTGGCTGGCGCCATGGAGAACCAAATTGCTCCGGAAGTGAAGGAAAACCGTTACCACGAGCTCATGGCCTTGCAGGCCGGGATTTCTGAGGAAATCCATCAGGAGCGCGAGGATGTTGAGCTGGACGTTTTGGTGGAGGGCTTTGACGAGGATAATTTGGCCTATGGTCGCAGCAGCCACGAGGCTCCGGACATTGATGGCACCATTTTTATTGAAAATGCCGAGGGCCTCAAGGTGGGCGATATGGTCCGCGTAAGGATTTTGCAAGGCTTTACTTACGAAATGGTAGCAGAAAGAATATGAAAAGAATTGCTCCCTCCGCCTCGCAAGCTCGGCACCTCCCTCAAGGAGGGAGGACAAAGGTAAGGCTTTAGCTGCGAGGATGTGCTCCATCTTAGAGGGAGTGGGCATTTTGCTTTAGCAAAATGACTGAGGGAGAATCGTTTGCGCATAGTTTTCTCAATGGAGAAGCTTAGGAGTTGATGTAGATGAAGGTTGAAATTGTAACCACGGGCACGGAGCTGCTTTTGGGCGAGATCCTGAACACTAATGTGCAGTATCTTTCGCGAAAGCTAAACAGCATGGGCTTTGATGTGCTATATCATACTACGGTGGGTGATAATCCCGGGCGTATGCGTGGGGTGCTGGAGCAGGCCTTGGAGCGTGCGGATATTATCATTACCAGCGGCGGCCTGGGACCTACTCGGGGCGACATCACCAAGGAAACGGTCATGGAAATTACTGGCACCGACAGCTATCTGGATTTGGATACTTGGGGCCGCATTGACGCCTATATCCGCAAGCGCACGGGCTGCGCTCCCAGTGAGAACAATGAAAAGCAGGCCTATGTGCCCATTGGTGCAGAGATTTTACAAAACGAGGTAGGCACTGCGCCGGGACTGTGGCTGGATTACAAGGGAAAAATCTTCATCCTTTTGCCGGGACCACCCTCGGAGCTGATGGATATGTGCGAAAAGCAGCTGTGGCCGCGGCTTTTGCAGCGCTTCGCAGACCATGGCATTATCCTGTCCCGTACCATGCATTTGCGGGGCGTGGGCGAGTCCCGTGTAGCGGAAATTCTTGATGACGTTATTATGCAGCAAAGCAATCCCACCATTGCGCTCTATGCCCGTTACGGCGAAATTCTCATTCGCATGACGGCCAAGGCTACGGATAGTGCTGCGGCAACTAAGCTGCTTGATGATTGTGAGGCCCAGGTGCGGGAGTACGTGGAGGAATATGTCTATGGTGTGGATGATGCTAGTTTGGCCGCCTGCTGAGGGCAGGAACGTTTGGCTCAGGGCAAAACTATTGCCTTTGCGGAATCCTGTAGCGGTGGCCTGGCTAGCAGTTTGGTGACGGATGTGGCCGGTAGCAGCGCGTATCTTTTGGGGAGCGTTGTGAGCTACACCAATCAGGTGAAAAATAAGGTGCTCAATGTGCAGCAGGAAACTCTGGAGCGTTATGGTGCAGTAAGCCGGGAAACGGCCTGCGAAATGGCTATGGGTGTGCGCCGACTGCTGGGTAGTGACCTAGGCGTGAGCATTACGGGCAACGCCGGCCCCAGCGCCAGCGAGGGCAAGCCAGTGGGTTTGGTCTATATAGCTGTAGCAACGGAGGATGTGGTTTATTGCCAGGAGCATCGCTTCACCTCAACGAGAACTGAAAATAAGCTAAGGATAGCACTGGCTGCTATCTCCATGGCTATTGATAAACTAAAAGAAGAAAAGCAGAAGGTGTGATGCCTTCTAACGGAGGAAATTATTTAATGACAATGCAAAAAGAAATGTTTGGGACCCTGGAACTGGATAAAAAAATCGTTGCTGCCTTGACGGAAATGGGCTTTGAGGAGCCCTCTCCTATTCAAGAGGCCACCATTCCCCTGGTGCTGGAGGGCAATGATGTCATTGGCCAGGCCCAAACCGGTACCGGTAAAACTGCAGCCTTTGGTATTCCCTTGGTGCAATCCATAGACGATTTCAAGCACATTCAGGCCTTGATTATGTGCCCCACCCGCGAGCTGGCCATCCAGGTCGCTGAAGAGGTGTGCAAGATTGGTCGCGTGCGTCGCGTCAAGGCACTGCCTGTTTATGGTGGCCAGCCCATTGAGCGCCAAATCCGTGCTCTGAAATATAATGTGCAAATCGTTATTGGTTCTCCCGGTCGTTGAATTGAGCTTATTAACCGTGGCACCATCAAGCTGGACCACATCAAGTTTTTGGTGCTGGATGAGGCCGATGAAAAGCTGGATATGGGTTTTGTGGATGATATTGAAGAGATTATGCGTGCGCTGCCCAGCGAACGCCAAACTTTGCTCTTTTCTGCCACCATGCCCCGTCCTATTTTAAGCCTGACCAAAAAATACATGCGCGCCCCTAAGAACGTGACCGTTTCCAAGGAAGAGCTCACTGTTCCTTTAATTGAGCAGTATTATTTTGAAACTAAGGATAAGGTGGAGGGCTTGTGCCGCCTTTTGGACGCAGAAATCGATGGCAAGCTGATTATTTTCTGCCGCACGAAGAAGGGTGTGGATGACCTGTCCATCGCTCTGTCCAGTCGTGGTTATATGGC
>CAMFZA010000065.1 GCA_946002345.1 uncultured Phascolarctobacterium sp.
CCAGTCCGGGCACGACACGCTGCGAGCCGCCTGCGCGTGCCCTCAGGCACCCGGAAGGAGGCGCACCACGGCATCGGCAATCACGGCGGCAGGAATTTCCCCACCAGTGAGCACATAATCGCCAATGGAAAGCTTTTCATCCACCCAATGGAAAATGCGCTCATCAAAGCCCTCATAATGACCGCAGACGAAAATAAAATCCTGACCACAGTGAGCATATTCCTCCACAATGCTTTGCTTAAGGGTGCGCCCACCGGGACACATGGCAATAACACGGGCGTTGGGCAGCTGCTCCTTCGCCTTACGAATAGCAGCTACCATGGGCTCCGGCTTCAACACCATGCCGGCGCCGCCCCCAAAGGGAGTGTCGTCCACAGTGCGATGCACATCGTGAGTAAATTCACGGGGATTAATACAGCTGATTTCCACCAAGCCCTTGTTCACGGCCCGTTGGATAATGCTGTGGCCTGCAGCCTGCTCTATTTGCTCAGGAAAAAGGGTTATAAATAAGAATTTCATGCTTCATCAACCCATTCAGGCAAGGTTACAACAATGCGTTTTTCCGCAAGGTTAATTTCCTTAACATAAATTTTCAAAGCGGGCAAAAGAATGTCCTTTTCCCCAGGCACAGCAATCACATAAACATCATTGCTGCCCGTGCTTAAGGAGTCCTTAAAGGTGCCGATTTGTTTGCCCTCTTCGTCAAAGACGGGCAAGCCAATTAAATCGGCCACATAAAATTGTCCCTCCTCCAGCTCCGGCAGGTCCTCCGCTTTGATCAAAACCTCTTGGTCACGCAGGAGCTCTGCTTCATTCATGGATTTGATTTCTTCAGTAGTCACCAGCACCATGCGCTTATGGAAGCGGGCATGCTTGATGGTCAGCTTGCGTCCATCATGCAGGAGTAAATAATCTAGGTCCAAAAATTGTTCCGGCTTTTCGGTCAACGGCAGAATACGAATATCGCCCCGCACACCGTGCGGAGCGACAATCTTACCAATTACTATTTGGTTGTGCATAAATTACTCGCGGAAAGCAATAACCTTACCGTCTTCGGTGAGGATTTCTGCACCCATCAAAGCATCCAAATCAGTGCCTACGGTGATTTCTACAGTACGCTCTAAGGTACCATGACCGATTTCAGCACCCATTTCCAGAGCTTCAGCTCTCTTGAGTTTAGCCTCTGCTTCAGCCTTAGCAGCAGTGCGTTTATTTCTTTCCATATCGATTTGCTCGCGCAAAGCCGGCAGCACGCTCAAATCAGATGCAGCCTGATGCAAAGCCTTTTTAGCTTGGAACTCAAATTGCTCCAGATCAAGCTCCATATTCTTTATGGTGTTTTGGAGATCTCCAATAATTTTCAGTTTTAAATTTTCAGTTACCTTTGCCTTGATAGCAACGGGAACTCTAACCATCATTTTATCCATTATTTACCATCCTTGATTAGACGATTACCACAATAACTTTATCATTCTCGCGAGTTGCTACTGCTTTCATAACAGTTCTGATGGCTTTGGCGATGCGGCCTTGTTTTCCAATAACCTTGCCCATGTCTTCAGAAGCAACATGGAGGCGGAGTACCGTAGTTGTACCGGTAGTTTCCTCCTCCACTACTACTGCAGAGGGATTACTTACAAGAGACTTGGCCATTACTTCTACCAATTCTTTCATGTAGATCACGCCTCTCTAAAAAATTATTTTGCAGCTTTAGCTTCAGCAAAAGCCTTCATGATACCTTGCTTGCTGAACAGGTTCTTAACGGTATCAGTAGGTTGTGCACCCTTGCCCATCCAATCGATAGCTTTTTCAGCGTCGATTTTTACAGCTGCCGGGTTAGTGGTGGAATCATAGTAACCGATGGATTCAATGAAACGACCGTCACGAGGGGAACGAGCGTCTGCTACTACGATACGATAGAAAGGAGCCTTTTTAGCACCCATACGTTTTAAACGAATTTTTACTGCCATGTTGATAGTCACCTCCTTAAATATATCTCAAACAACATGGAACTTTTGATTTTTATTAATGACCAAAGGGCATGCGGAAGCCGCCCTTGGATGCAAACTTAGCCATACCCTGCATGCGCTTCATCATCTTCTTGCTTTCCTCGAAGTTTTTCAGCAGCTTATTTACGTCCTGTACACGCATGCCACAACCAAGGGCAATACGCTTGCGACGGCTACCGTTGATGATATCAGGGTTACGTCTTTCTTTGGGGGTCATGGAGCGGATAATGGCCTCAATGCGGTCAAATTCCTTTTCATCCACATTGGCTTCCTTGAGGTTCTGGGTGATGCCGCGGATGCCGGGGTTTTAGCCTATGTTGGTTTCGAGAGAAGCCAGCTTTTTATCCTGCTGCATCTGGTCCAGGAACTGCTCTAAGGTAAATTCATCCTTACGCAGCTTTTTCTCCATCTCCAGTGCCTTAGCGAGGTCTGTTGTAGACTGAATTTTTTCTACCAGAGTCAGGATATCGCCCATGCCCAGAATACGGGAAGCCATACGGTCCGGATGGAAGGGCTCCAAAGCATCCAGCTTTTCGCCCAAGCCAATCAATTTTACCGGCTTACCGGTAACAGCCTTTACGGAGAGCACTGCACCGCCGCGAGCATCGCCATCCAGCTTGGTTACAATCAAGCCATCAATGCCCAGCTCACTGTTAAAGCTTTCGGCTACGGTAACAGCATCCTGACCGGTCATGGCATCCACAACCAACAGGATTTCTTGGGGATTTACTGCGGCTTTAATATTGCGCAGCTCCTCCATCAGCTCTTCGTTAATATGTAAACGGCCTGCTGTATCGATGATAACCGTGTCGCAAGCCAGGCTGCGAGCCTTTTCAATGGCCTGCTCAGCAATCTGCACCGGGGAAACCTTGTCACCTAAGGTGAAAACGGGAACGCTGAGCTGCTCGCCCAAAACCTGCAGCTGGGTAATAGCAGCGGGACGATAAACGTCACCTGCAACCAGCAAGGGTCTTTTGTGCTTTTTCTTCAAATAATTGGCCAGCTTACCGGCGGTGGTGGTTTTACCAGCACCCTGTAGACCTACCAGCATAATAACTGTAGGAGGCTTTTGCGCTACAGTCAGCTTGCTTTGGGTACCGCCCAACAGCTCAATCAATTCCTCGTTAACGATTTTAATGATTTGCTGATGAGGATTCAGGCCCTCGCTAACCTCGGCGCCCAGAGCACGCTCCTTTACCTTGGCTACAAAGTCTTTAACAACCTTAAAGTTTACGTCGGCCTCTAACAAAGCCATACGCACTTCCCGCAGGGGAGCCTTCAGGTCCTCTTCAGTGAGCTTGCCGGTGCCGCGGAACATTTTTAATGCATTTTGTAATCTTTCAGATAAACTTTCAAATGCCATTCGCTTTACCTACCTTCGCCGCAGATACCTTGCAAAATATCTACAGCCTCGTCATTTTTCTCTCTATCACAGGGAGCTAAAAGGGTAATCACCTGCTGGAGCTCAGCGTGCAGTGCTTCCTCCTTGGTCAATACCCCAAGGGTTGTTTCATAGCGCTCCAAAATCTGCTCTACTCTTTTTAACAGGTCATGGACTGCCTGACGGGATACACCCAACTCCTCCGAAATTTCGCTTAAGGACAAATCATCGTAGAAGTATAATCCCAAGCAGGTTCTTTGCTTTTCAGTCAGCAGACCGCCGTAAATATCAAACAGTCTACCTAAGCGCATACGCTGCTGAAAAATTTCCTCTCCGGACATAAATCTACCTCAACTCAATTTACTCGACTATAGTAGTATAATCGAAAAGCGGAGGGTTGTCAAGTATTTTTACTTGTCACCCTCCACTATTTTTTATTATTCTCCTTAGGCTTCCCTTTTTAGGGAGAGCTTGCTAGCTTGCCAGCTAACTAGGGAGTTTACTTCCCTGTATCAAACAATGCTTCCACGAACTTATCAGGCTCGAAGGGACGGAAATCCATAATGCCCTCGCCCACACCAATCCATTTTACGGGCAATCCCAGCTCTTCCTTGATGGCTACCACCACGCCACCCTTAGCAGTGCCATCCAGTTTGGTCAGCACTACGCCGGTAACATTGGCAGTTTCCATGAAAACCTTAGCCTGATTGATGGCGTTTTGGCCGGTGGTGGCATCCAGCACTAGGAAGGTTTCGTGGGGAGCTTCAGGAATTTCGCGCTTAATAATGCGGTGAATTTTTTCCAGCTCGTTCATTAGATTAGCCTTGTTGTGTAAGCGACCTGCCGTATCGATGAACAGAATATCAGCCTTACGGGCAATGGCAGCCTTCACAGCATCAAACACCACTGCCGCCGGATCCGCACCCTCCCCATGACGGATAACATCACAATGAGCACGCTCACCCCAAATGGACAGCTGCTCGGAAGCAGCGGCACGGAAGGTATCGCCTGCAGCCAAAATAACCTTATATTTGAACAGAGTAAAGTAGTTGGCCAGCTTGCCAATGGTGGTGGTCTTACCCACACCATTTACACCCACTACCAATATAACTGTGGGCTTGGCTCCTATACGGGTGCGTTGGCCGCTATCAGCCAAAAGCTCCGCCATATATTTTTTCAAAAAGGGAATTACATCCTCAGTGCCCTTGATTTCCTTCTTGCGAGCGGCTTGGCGCACAGCCTCAATGAGCTTTTCCGTAGTCTTAACACCCACATCCGCG
Source organism: uncultured Phascolarctobacterium sp. (assembly GCA_946002345.1). Classification (GTDB taxonomy): domain Bacteria; phylum Bacillota; class Negativicutes; order Acidaminococcales; family Acidaminococcaceae; genus Phascolarctobacterium_A. Next base: position 4,668 of record CAMFZA010000065.1, read on the forward strand.
CTGAGCAGAATCATTTCCAGCTCCTCTAAAAAATCATCATCAATAGCAGTTGACAGGCCCACCAGCTCCTGGATGCGGTCGGTAAAATTGCGCCTGGTTTTGGAAAGACCTTCTTTTAAGCGCTCAAAAAATCCCATAATTAACTCTCCTTTGCATTTATCTTCACGGATAACAGTTTCGATACACCGGATTCTTCCATGGTCACACCATACATAATATCCGCCGCCTCCATGGTGCCCTTGCGGTGGGTAATCATAATAAACTGAGTTTTAGCAGCGTATTCTCTGAGGAAATTGGCAAAGCGCTGGATATTGGCATCATCCAGGGGTGCATCTATTTCGTCCAGAATACAGAATGGCGCCGGCTGATAGCTCAGCAGTGCAAATAATAAAGCAATAACCGTCAAGGCCCTTTCTCCACCACTCATTAAATACAAGCTTTGCAGCTTTTTGCCCGGAGGCTGCACTTGGATGTCAATACCGGAATCTAAAATATTCTCCGGCTCGGTAAGCTGCAAAACTGCCGTGCCGCCGCCAAAAAGCTTCACATAGCATTGGGCAAAATAAATGTTGATTTGGGCAAAGGCCTCTTTAAAGCGCTTGCTCATACCACTGTTGATTTCACTGATCACGGCCTCCAGATTATCCCTGGCCGCGGACAAATCCTCGTATTGCTTGCGCAAGAACTCGCTGCGCTCCTTTACGGCCTGATATTCTTCAATAGCAGCGCCATTGATGGGACCAAGCTCTGTAATGGCCACGGATAGCTTGCTGGCCCGGCGCTGCAGCTCCTTCAAGTCCAGCTCTGCCACCTGACTTACATCCACCAATCTGGCTTGAGCTTCGTCCAGCTGGTAATCCTGCTCTAGCTGCTCCACCACATGCTTGTAGTCACTTTCCTGACGGGCTAGCTCCAGCTCCGCCTGCCGCAAAGCTGCCTCACTGGCGGCAGCTTCCTTGCGGGCCTTGGCCACAGCCTGCTCCAATTGTCCCTGCTTGCTGAGTAAGATGCCACGCTGCTCAGTGAATTCTTCCTTGCCGCTGACGATTTTCTGTAGCTCCGCCAGCTCCTCTTCGCTCTGACGCTGCAGCTTTTCCTTGTCTTGCTTGCATTCTGCAATGGTTTGCTCCAGCTTGCGAGCCTCCTCCTGATTAGCACTGATTTCCTTGCGCACCCGCAGGGTATCAGTATCCAGCTGCTGCATGCGCTGGCTGTTCAGCGCCGCCTTAGCAGCGGAGGTTTCCAGTACTATCCGGGCATCCTGCAGTTGGTTTTCCAAAGCCGTTACAGCACTGCCCAGCTGGGCAATCTGTCGCTTCATGGTCTCCAGCTGCTCCCTGGCCTCTGCATCCAAGCCTTCACGCTCACTAACTGTAGCGCGTAAGGATTTTAGCTTGTCACGGTTGGCCATGTACTCCTCCGTGACCTGCTTTCTATCATCTAAAAGTAAGAGTAAATTATCATTTTCTCGAGCTCTGGTGGCCTCCAGCTGCTCTAAATGTAAACGCAGCTCGCTGCCCTTTAAGCGCAGCTGAGCCAGCTGCTCCTTGGCCTCGTTTTGCCTCCGATTGAGCTCCTTAGCCTGGCTCTCCTGCTGCTCCAGCTGCTCCTGCCAGTGGAGCACCCTTTCATGAAGGGCAGAACACAGCTGCTGTGCCTGCTTGATTTCCCGCTCACGGCTCAAATAGCCCTCACGCTGCTTACGGGCGCCGCCGGTCATGCTGCCGCCAGCATTCACAACATCGCCATCTAGGGTAACTACTCGTAGACGGTAATGACTGACCTTGGCTGCTGCCAAGGCGGCATCCATATTTTCAGCAATCAGCACCCGGCCCAGCAGAAAACGAATGGCATTTTCTGCTTCGGGAGCATACTGTAAAAGGTCCACCGCAAAGCCACACACACCGGGCAATTTTGCTGCCTCTGCTTCCTCCTTGGATGGATAGCGCCGTTGCACCGTATCCAAAGGCAGGAAGGTGGCCCGACCAGTGCCATTTTGCTTGAGAAAGGCAATGGCCTGCTTGGCAGCCTGTGCTGTACGAGCCACAATATTTTGTGCGCCCTCGCCCAAGGCTGTTTCTATGGCCGCCACAAATTGGTCTTCAACCTTGATCAGCTCTGCCACCACGCCGATAAGGTCCTGCCGCCAAGCAGCCTGTGCCTTCAGCACAGTCTTGATGCCAATCCCAAAGCCCTCATAGCTAGCCTGCATGCGGCGCAGTGTTTGGGCCTTAGTTTCCGCATTGGTCAGCTGCCGCTGCACCTGCTGCTGCTCGGTAGCCGCCTCATGTAAGGATTTGCGCAGCTCCTCCAGCTGAGTAGTAATTTCCGCCACGCTTTTAGCCACCAGCTCCTGCTGGTGACCGTTGCTGGCCTGAGCCTCCAACAATTTATTATACTGGCCTTGGCTGCGCTCCAGGGCTGCCTCGGCCTCTTCAATATTTTTCTTCAAAGCATCACGCTTGCGCATGCGCAGCTCCTGAGCCTGCTCCAGGCTGCGCAACTCATTGCGCAGCTTCAGCAGCTCCTGCATGCCGGCGAAGAAAGCATTTTGCGCATCGCTGCTCCTGCTTTGGGCCTCTGCCAAGGCCTGGGCCTGCTCATCCCGCTCGGATTGTAGCCCCTTGACCGCCAAATCCGCCTTAGCCCGTTCCTTATCCACAGCATCAAATTCTACAGCTAACGCCTGCATTTGGGCCTCCAGCCCTGCAGCCTGCTCACTCAGCTTGGTGTTGCTTTGCTCCAAACGAGCCACGGCCCGCTTGCTTTGCTCAGCACGCTCGCTGAGCACATCCTGCTGACCGCTTAGCTTTTCCAAGGCCTTTTCCCGCGCAGCAATCTCCTCCTGCAGTCGGCTGTAGCCCTCTGCCAACTGGTCCAGCTCCCGCTGTACCTGCACAGCCTCGGCCTCCCGACTGCTTAAGAGAGCAGCCTGATGGCTGAAAAAGTCGGCCGCTGTAGCCTTGCGCCCTTCAAGGCTTTCTTTGATGCTTTCCATATTATCCAGCTTCCGCAATAAAATGCTCAGCTGGCATAGCTTAAGCTCCTCACTTAAAGCATTGTATTTACTGGTTTTTGCCGCCGCCTGGGCCAAAGGCTCCACCTGAGCCTCCACCTCACTGCGGATATCGTTAATACGGGTCAGATTGGCTCCCGTATCCTCCAAGCGCCGCAGCGCATCCTTCTTGCGCAAACGATACTTGGCAATTCCGGCCGCCTCTTCAAACAGGCCCCGCCTATCCTCAGGACGACTGTTTAAAATTTCGTCGATTTTATTTTGACCGATAATGGCCATGGAGCCCTTGCCTAGGCCCGTATCCGCCAACAAATCCACGATATCCTTCAAGCGACAGTTCTTTTTATTAATTGCGTAATCACTATCACCACTACGATAGAGACGGCGAGTTATGTTCACCGTATCAAAATCCAGTGGCAAAGTGTGGTCGCTATTATCAAATTCCAGATTTACCTCTGCCACACCCAAGGGGCGACGCTTGCCACTACCGGAAAAAATTACGTCCTCCATTTTGGAGCCACGCAAATATTTGGCACTTTGCTCGCCTAAAGCCCAACGAATGGCATCAGAAATATTGCTCTTGCCCGAACCGTTAGGTCCCACAACAGCAGTAATTCCCTTATCAAAGGTTAATTCAGTTTTATCAGCAAAGGATTTAAAGCCATAGGTTGAAAAGGACTTTAAACGCACTAGAAATCACCCATTTTCTCTAAGTCAGTTAT
>CAMFZA010000066.1 GCA_946002345.1 uncultured Phascolarctobacterium sp.
GGTGCTCTTTGTCTCCGTCGCCTGCGGCGCCCTCTCCGGCTTCCACAGCCTGGTATCCTCTGGCACCACCTCCAAGCAATTGGATAACGAAAAGAGCGCACAGCTGGTAGGTTATGGTTCCATGCTGTTGGAAGGTGTATTGGCAACTGTTGCTGTGGTAGCTGTTGGTTACCTAGGCGCTGACAAATTCGCTGCTCTGATGAAGGCTGGCGGCCCTGTTAACGTATTTGCTGACGGCGTTGGTACCTTCATGACCAAACTGGGCTTCGAATTTGGCGTTGCTAAATCCTTCGTTGCTCTGACCATTTCCGCTTTTGCTATGACCACTTTGGATACTGCAACCCGTCTGGGTCGCTTTATTTTCCAAGAGCTCTTCTCCACTACCGATGAGAAAACCGGCGAAGTTAAGGGTGGCTTCTTGACCAACCCCTATGTAGCAACCGCCATTACCGTAGGCCTGTCCTGGTACATGTCCTCCGGCTCCTACCTGGCAATCTGGCCGGTATTTGGTGCTGCTAACCAATTGTTGGCTGCTCTGTCCCTGCTGGCTATCGGCGTATGGCTGAAAGGCGAAAAGAAGTCCAACCTAATGGTAGTTCTGCCCATGTGCTTCATGTTCGCAGTATGCTTCGTTGCTCTGGCTTCCATCATTATGGGTAGCGCCAAGTTCATCACCACCATCCTGAGTGCTGTACTGTTCGTATTGGCTCTGGCTCTGGTTGCTGAAGCTCGTAAGGCTCTGTTCTAATTAATCCGGACAAAAAAACTAATCCCGCTTCTCATTGAGAGGCGGGATTTTTATGTCATATATTAGAAACCTATTTAAGAAGATACAGTAATTACACTTGTTTTAAATGAAGTTGTTTCACATATAAATTCTCATTGACGCGGACCCAGGAATTTATCACCATTTAAATGAATCATATGTGAAGGGAGTTCAGCAATCCATACTTCAGAATCCCAAGCCAGGTCTTGAGAAAACTTCTTGTAGGTTTTGAAATCAAGAAAAGCCGTAATATATATCTTACCGCAGATAACCTTTTTTGTTAACTCGTTAAGCTCTAAAACACGCTGAGGTTCCATGGGACCTACTGAAGTAACAGCTTCGATAAAATACAGCCATTGCTTAGCTTCACTCCACAAAACCACATCAGGCATTTTATCATGCAGGGAGATATCAAAGCCCAGCTCTTGTAATTTAAGAGAATCTTTTACCAAATCCTTATTGATTGTGTCACCAACATAAAGGCATACTGCATCCTTAGCGAAATAAGCTGTAAAATCTTCGAGAATTGCCTTCTGAAGTTGATTATGCTTTCCGCTAGAAAACTGTACCAGCTGACTATTAACCATTGCGAAGATATTGTTAGCTTGTTTCCTTTGCGCGTATAAATCAACTAACCTAGTATGGCTATTTAAAAAAGTCTCAAGGAACTCCTGCCATTTATCACCTTTGAAAGTCTGCACTAAAGCTAAGAACTCATTTGTAAGGCGATATTTATAATGGGGACTATTAGTAGCACACCCATTATCCTCTACTATGGCGGCATTACGGAAATGATGCATAGCCTGTTTTCTAAAAGTTTCTCTCGAATTTTCAGCATAAGCTATACCGTAGTTTATCTTGAGAAACTGCATAATTTCATGAATACCAAACCAATTTTGACTAGCTTGCTGCCATTTCATGTTTGTCTTTAATCCAGCCAACGCAACTAAAGTGTATGCACAAAGATCGCTTTGTTGTTTTGAGGGCATACCCAACATAAAGAGAATCTTCTTGGCGTCATCTAATTTATCCACAATACTCCTCCATCAGTCTATCACAGTTTTCGGAACTAATATCACTTGTTTCTTGTAGTTTTTGTCCAAGAACCTTAATAACTTCAATATCTGGAACTGGCATGCAGTTAATCTCCGTTGAATTAACCTGCGTAGAGCCATTAAGAATTCTATAATAGGTATCGTACATAGTAGAATTAAACAAGACGTACAGCCCACGAATAATACATTCAGAAAGAGCAGTCACCCCGTCAATGAAGTTGATTTTGTTTTGTGTGCTTATTAAATCATACTGAGGAAAGTCCTTGGCAAAATACATGCCACATTGCAGACGTCTTTTCTCCTCTTTGGATGTAAAACGCTTTACAAATAGGTAATTTTGATTTTTCTGTAACAGAGCTTTGCGTTCGGTGAGAACATATTCTCCACTTTTAGTAATGGGAAATTCGACATATCCATCTTTGATATGGTTCGCATAAAACAGTGGTACAGCACCCTCTTCATAAGAATCTCTCAATGCATCTCTCGTTCTGAAATCAACTATGAGTCCAGTTTTCATGCGTAATCCTAGGTCCAGCAATGTATTCTTCCACTTTGCAAAACGCCGTAGTATACCTATTTTCTTACTATCGGTAGCCAAAAAGACGTAATTATTAGTCCCTGATACTACTAAATCATATGGCACAGGAACAGTGTGCAAATCTCCAAAATCCTGATTAGATTGTGTTGACGAAATAATGATCTTCTCAGGTCTAACTGTTGTCTTTTTAAATTTTACTATCAAGGTTTCTTGCAAAACGCTTTCTTTATCAAAAACCTTGTCTCGACTTTCAAATAAATGCACATGTTCTATGACCATATTATTAAATAAAAACTCTCTAAATTTTTGAAAATAAGCACCTGAAGTCCAGGAACGCGGCATAATATATACCATTTCCCCAGCTTTATGTAGGTTGAATAAACTCATAGAGGCAAAGAGAAAATACAAATTAGGTGCTCCGTGGCAGACCTTTTGCATAGCAATAGCTTCTGCTGCTTGCTTATTAATCTTTTTATAAGGAGGATTAGCTATAATAAAATCATATTTCTTGGTTGCTTCACTAAAAATACCATTATTAAAGCTGTCAGCCTGACTAAGGATATAGTTTTCATGAATAATTTCATAGGAAAAATCTATGGCAACGTTATCTTTAATATACTGAAGGTTGTCATGAAGCAATTGTAGAATGGCTTCATCGGTTTCATAGCATATTAGCTCTATGCTTTGCACACGTGTCTCACGAACAATTCTTTCCACAAACGCACAGCTTAAAATGCCAGAGCCTGCTCCTGGGTCTAAGACCTTAAGCTGCTGTTTATTTTCGTCCAGAGTGAATAGACTGCACATGAAGATGGCAGTTTCCTTGCTAGTAAAGAACTGACCATACCTCTTTCTAGTCTCTTTTGGGAAATTCAATATATAATTGTTGGTTTGCTCAATAATATGATCTATTAACATACTCTACTCCCACTCTTTACTATTTTAACAACAGCAATCCACCACAATAATCTCACTGTTTAATCTGTTACTATTATACTATATTGCGAACAAAATTTCAATAGTATTTTCACAGATATTATTCAAAAAATTCTCATAATATAAGCAGGAAAAAGTCTATCAATATAGAATTACACTAAAGTACTGAAAAACCTATGGTATAAGGAGGAAGGATACCCATGGTATTCTCTAACGAAGAAATATTAAGACAGAAAAACTTACTTAACATAGAAAGACACGAATCCGATATTACTAATTCATTGAGATTTGAAAAGCATATGCCCATTCGAATCACCCTGACAGAAGCTGAGCTGAAAGAAAAGCTTAAAGATTGTCTTTACTTTGATGAACACTTCAAAGAAAAATATGGAATTGCAAGAAACACTTTTTATAAAGACGTTATTGCATCATGCATTTACACCATAGGCGAGGACCTAAATAACAGGTCTATTATTGCTCAAGATTTCGAAAATGTCCTGGAAACAACGGGAATGTCTGTATTTAATAATATTGACAAGATAATCGACGAAAATGAAATAGTATGTAATCCCATGACCGCATATGTAAATCTTAAGCGGAATTTAATTTTAGCACAAAAGAACAAAGCCCCTATATCTGCTTCATCCAAGGATCTTATGCGTGCAACTTTTAAGGACATTATTGATTATTGTACTAAGAAAAAAGATTTTCTCCTCTTTGAGAAATTCAAAAAAGATAAACTTGATAAAGTAGCATCCATCCATGAAAAGCTAAACTACGTGGCTAGTTACATATATTATCAAAATACAATAATGTATGGAACGCTGGAATGCAATGCGGCAGACTATTATATTGAAAATTCTAATTATGCTAGTGTTTATCTAGATAATGTAAGTGAACAGGACATTAAGAGAGTAGAAAGAGAAACAAACAAATGGTTGAAAAACCATAAAAAACCAGAGAGCTTTATTGAGCTCTGTAATTATTCCGAGGCAAATGATGCTTTAAAATTGATTTGCAAGCTCTTAAATATTCTAGGTTTTAATTACTATCACTATCGATTTGATGATAATTTCGATACATTAGAGGTAGAACAACTCCAGAAGATCATCGCCACATTAAATAAATATCCATCTATATATAAAGATGATAAAGATATTAAAAACTTGCTAATATATTTCTGTTATGCAGTGTTCCCAATCATTCAACATGGTAAGTCATATGTAGAGAGTTACCTTGCAAATGCAATCAATGTCGATAAATTAGAGTTCAAGTACAAACAATTAGAAAAAGAACTTGTTCCTCTAAAGCAACAGCAAAAGGATAGACAAGAAGCACTTAACAAGCTGCAGTTAGAATATGAGAGGATGAAAAACAAAGAGCTGGAACTTCTAAAGCTAGAACTAGAAGAAAAGAACAAACTTTTACAAGATCAAGCTGTAAAGATCAGCTATCTTGAAGAAATGAATGGTGTATTAGAGGGCCAACTTGAGGAGTTAAGTAATAATGATAAGAGCTTATCCATGGATGACCTCTCCATCCAACCCACTCCGCATTTAGAGAGTTTATTGAAACAATTAAATATCGTAATTGTGGGTGGCCACAGGATTTGGCAAAACAAAGTAAAAGATGTTTACCCTTACTTTATCTTTATAGATGCAGATAATATAAATTACGATATTAATTTAACTAGGAATGCTGATTACATCTTTTTTAACACTCTTCACTGCTCCCATACACTTTTTTACAAGGTAAAAAACAACATGAGTAGCAGTAGAAATGGACATAAAGCAAACATAATCTTTATAGGTAATAACAATTTAGGATACTTAAATAGTATTATAGCAAATACAATTTTGGAATAGCAAAAATAAAGTACTTTCATATATTTTCTGCATAATTTGTTTTTGCAGATGGCAACAGTTTCTTATATCTCTATTTTTTGTTATAATAATGATACAAGCTTCATGGGAGGAAGATTATGAATAAGCAGCGATTATTGGTGTTTGTAACTAGCGTATTCTTCATAAGCTATGGCATCTATACCAAGGAATATACAAGGGTCATGCGCAAGGCAATTACCATTTGTTTGGAGTGTATTGGCATTGGATAAGCGTAGTGTAATTCAATGGCTCTCCACCCTATTATATAATGCCAATCTCCCTGGCTTTATACAGGGCCGCATTTATCGTGGGCCCTTGAAAAGCGTTTGTGTCCCGGGACTCAATTGCTATTCCTGTCCCGGTGCGGTAGGAGCGTGCCCCTTGGGCTCCCTACAAAGCTCGCTCAGCGGTGTTATATTGCATTTTCCCTTCTATGTCCTAGGACTACTAATCGTTTTCGGTGTGCTTTTTGGACGGCTTATTTGTGGCTGGGCCTGTCCCTTCGGCTTGGTGCAAGAGCTGCTTTATAAGCTACCCACACCAAAAATTAAGCTTAGCCCAGCTTTGCAAAGATTTACGTTATTAAAGTACGTCATCACAGTACTCTTTATGGTAGTTTTACCGCTAGCTTATTATTATGCTGATGGTATCGGCATTCCGGCCTTTTGCAAATTTATCTGCCCCGCTGGTATTTTAGAAGCTGCTCTTCCATTAGCAGCAATCAAGCCAAGCATACGCAATGCATTGGGGGCTTTGTTTAGCTGGAAGCTTTTACTTCTCATTATTATTCTTGCTACTAGCACCTTTATTTATCGTCCCTTCTGTCGTTTTTTGTGCCCCTTAGGAGCCATTTATTCCCTGTTTAACAGGCTTTCAGTTTATGGTATTAAAGTTGATCTGGACAAGTGCATTGGCTGTGATAAATGCTTGCACTACTGCCCCATGCAGTGCTACAATGTCGGCGATAGAGAGTGCATTAACTGCGGAGCATGTGCAGAGGTTTGTCCTACTAAAGCAATTTCTCTCGGCAAAAAATAAGCATTTCTCTACATTCTCTTGATTTAAAATCGATTTATAAACTATTTTCCACTCGCGGAGTTTCATCTTGAAAAAAATCTTGACTAGCTTTGTACTTGCTCTATCCCTTGTAACCATTTCCGGTTTTGACACTTCTCTAAGCACAAACACTTCTTCTCTGCAAACCAAGCAAAATACCTTGACTATTATGTCTAAGGCTGAGGCAGCTGAAATCAGCGAAGGTGTCGCTGCTCCTGACTTTACCTTTACAGATTTGGCTACTGGCAAGGTGATGAATCTATCCGACCTGCGAGACATGCCAGTTTACCTCAACTTTTGGGCTACCTGGTGCCCTCCCTGTGTGAGAGAACTGCCTCACATTCAAGCTAAGTACGAACAATATAAGGATAAAATCCACTTCCTTGCTATCAGCTTAGATGGAGAACAAGCTGCTCCAGCTGAATTCATTCCTGCCAAAGGGTACACATTCCCCGTGGGCTATGGCAATGAGCGAGAAATTTCGCGAGCCTACAATGTTGAGGCCATACCCATGTCCTTCATCATCGATACCAATGGTGTCGTAAAAGCAAAAATAGTTGGCTCCATGGACGACACCGATTTGGAAAGGTTCTTGCAAAAAGGCTTATAAGCTTAATAATCCCGTCGGAAAACACAAAGGATAACAGTAATTTATATAATGATATAAAAAACTCTCAGTTCCGCCAGCTCTTAGTAGCTACGGAACTGAGAGTTTTTTTCAGCCCAATCTGTGTCAATCTACAACTCTAGTTGATACAAACTTCACTACATTGCTCAAACCGTGCACAACCTTAGTTGATACAAGTATAACTTAACAACACATCTTAGTGACAACTCATTTGATACAAGATTGTATAGAAAATCAACACAACAGACAACTCATTTGATACATGATTAGATTTGAGCAACTTCTTATTGCAATTTAAGTTCCTACTTTACTTTTTCCACAAGGGTCTACCCTCTTTATCCCAAATGCCATAATTAGTATATGCGCAAATTACCGAAAATACGGGCACGATATAACAGAGAAAAGCATTTCTACGACCTTAAATACACTCCCAACGCCACCTGTATAACAAAAAGCAGCGGTACGCCCAACTTAAACTTCCAATGCAAAGTTTTGTGACGGAATAAATGCATTGCCACATAAGCACCTACGGAGCCACCAATTGCTGCCAAAAAGAGCAACCCTACCTCCGGCACACGCCAAGAGCGTAAGTGTAGATTTCATGATGATAATTTAACATGAAATGTATTGATGGTTTAAACTATAGTTTTGCAGGATTTTTTAGTGTTAGTGTAGAATTATTAGAGAAGTTATTTTTAGTTATCAAAAGGAGGATTAGCTAAAATGTCAGAAGCAAAACAAAGTATAGTAAAATTAATCAAAAATAAAATCAACTGTAAAAGTTTTAGATGGAGTCGGTCTGTTGGTTTAGATGTCCAAGGTACAACGTTAGTCATTACACTTGCATCCAATAAGGCAGGAAAAAATATGCAACATCTAGCTGCCTGCTTTGAGGGATGGGCTACTATTCTTAAAACATATGTTATAGATTCTATGCCTGACAAGTATAATCAAGTTGAATTACGTTGCTCCGATTTAATGTTGCCTATCGAACCAAGCACAGCAAATGGTCATTTAATGCGTTTCCTTTATCGAGTTTTACGCTTTAAGGAACAATATGATTGGTTCAGCGTAGACGCATCTCTGCAAAGCACTGTTGCCTTATTTAAAAATGAAATTTTAAACAAAAACAAAAGTAAACTAGTTAATAATTACCCTATAAAACCATCTACACCCATTAATTATTACAATATACAAAATAACAGCTTAAAGGAATATGATGTAGAGTGCCTTTTGGCTGAACCTCCCAAAGGCTATACTGGTAAAACATTACACTCATATTTTAATAATATAAAAATAGCGACTAAAGATTTGATTATTGATCATCAATTACCTGTTGGCCTTTTCAAAAATGCCATTTCTGATACAACTAGGTTTTTTACTGGAGGCAAATCAGCTATAGATTTATGGGGATTTA
>CAMFZA010000067.1 GCA_946002345.1 uncultured Phascolarctobacterium sp.
CCTGATCAATTTTAATAATCTTTCGAATTCCGTCTCGCAGGCGAGCAATTTGCACGATAATTTCCACAGAGGAAGCAATGTGACTGAGAATGGCACGCAGGGGCAGCTCCATGCCACTCATAAGCACCATGGTTTCCAAACGGCTCAGAGCATCCCGGGCACTGTTAGCATGGGCAGTGGTCATGGAGCCATCATGGCCCGTATTCATGGCCTGCAGCATGTCCAATGCTTCGCCGGTACGGCACTCGCCCACGATGATGCGGTCAGGACGCATACGCAATGCGTTGCGCACCAAATCGCGCATGGTGACCTCGCCCTCGCCTTCAATATTTGCCGGGCGTGTTTCCAAGGTAACAACATGGTCCTGCTTCAGCTGCAGCTCGGCAGAGTCTTCCAATGTCACAATGCGCTCAGTAGCAGGCACATAGCTGGACAGCACATTGAGTAAGGTGGTTTTGCCGGAGCCAGTACCACCGCTGACCACAATATTCAAACGGCCCCGCACGCAGTGCTCCAAAAATTCAGCCATACGCTGATCAAAAGAGCCAAACTCAATCATTTTATCTACGGTCAAGACATCCTTGGAGAATTTACGAATGGTCAAGCAGGGACCAACCAAGGACAGGGGCGGAATAATAACATTGACACGGCTGCCGTCAGCCAGGCGGGCATCCACCATGGGGCTGCTCTCGTCCACACGACGACCGACAGCGGAAACGATTCTATCGATGATGTGCATTAAGTGCTCGCTATTACGAAAGCGCACATCGGTTTTTTGCAGGCGACCCTTGCGTTCTATGTAAATGGAGTCAGGACCATTGACCATGACCTCGGTAACACTGGAATCCTTGAGCAAGGGCTCGATGGGACCAAGTCCTAGGATTTCGCTGATTAATTCTTCAATCAAACGTTCCCTATCACCTAAGGGAATAGCAAAGGGGTTCTCCTTGATGGCATCAGCACACATGCCCTCCACCAGTCGGCGCAGCTCCTTTGGGTCCGCGTTGGCGTTATTAATCACCCGTTGCAGCTCATCGGGCATTTCGTCGATAATATGGGCGTGAATTTCCGCCTTCACTGTTTGGTAAGCAGCTTCACGAGCCTCGTCAACAGAAGTAGAAAAGCCGCTAAAGCCATGGGCCTGCCTAGAGATTTGACCTGCCGCCTGTTGAGCAATGTATTTTTTGTTTTTACGATTTAATCTTTCTAACAGGGACATGCTCCAAGCCTCCCAAGGATTGATTATTGTTAATACTTACTTTTCGATGCGCATACTCATGCTGCTGGAAATGGTCTCCGGCAACAGGTCCTCAACGATCAGGGGAATGTCGTCAGTACGGTTGGCACTGACGGAAACAATGATAGCATCCTCTGCGTTGATTTTTTCGGTATCCTTAACCTCAATAGTGTTCTCCGCAACAGCATAAAGCAGCAAATAGTTGTTGCCATTGTCAGTGATAAATCTCTTGACGCGAGCAACCTTTTTAGTGGGACTTTTCTCGTCCGCATCATCTACTTTATTGCCATCATCAGTTTGCTCAATAGCACCAGCACGAGCCGCCGCCCGGGTCAACTCATTAAGACCATTGTAGTCATGCAACATGATCCCCCCATACAGCATGCCAAAGAGCATCAAAAAGAAAAGCGGCATGACGATAACAAACTCTATGATAGCTGATCCCCGATTGTTATTCTTCATGCAAACACTCCCTTTGTTAGAGTTATGGTAGCATATCATTTACAACTATGAGCATATTACGCAAGTTGTAAATCATCCACCTCACTGCAGTTGCTATATTGCCTGGCTTGGCCTGATTGTTTTGCCAAGCTTCTTCATCCATCACAAATTCGGTAGCAAAGACTACTGCAATAATCGCAACAAAAGCTAATAAAATGGCATATTCCATCATTGCGCTACCCTTTTTTTCATCGAACAGCTTACTAATTTTTGCTTGTTGGAAATCTAACATGGTTACCTCCTTGTTAAATTCCCATCAAAATTGCACCATGTAAAAACAAGCTAGACAACATCACATAGCTTGCTTTTACACAGTGCAATTGCACTGTGTAAAAGCATAAGAACCTACAAATCAAGTTGTTGGTTTAGAAGCCTTGTCTGAAGCTACGCCTAGCATAGCGATAACCTTTTTGATAACACCATCAATAGCGTTTGATAATCCACCTTGAGAAAGCAAACCGTAACCAATCACACATACAAATGCCAACAGAACAACATATTCAGTGATAGCTGCACCACGTTGACCCATCTTGGCCTTCATCCAGAAATGGAAATTTTTGATTTGAAGTAACATCTTCATTCCTCCTTAAAAATAATAATAAAAAATAATGAAAACTATATGATAAACGCCAAAGCGTTATATCCTTACATCTACTATTTTCTTGATAATGAATGCGCCAATTAATTCACTCACTAAAGAAAAAATCAACAGCACCTTTCCAATATCTTCTTGAAGCAGTGCATCAAAATAATGCTCATTTATCATTAACATCAAACCACTAACCAGAAAAGGCATGAGCCCAACAATCCAACCACTCATTATTCCTTCTGCGGTCAAAGCTCTTACTTCACCTTGTAACCTAATGCGATCCCTGATGGTATTGCCCACTGTATCAAGAATATGGGTCAAATTGCCACCAACCTGCCTTTGAATAATGACAGCGGTAGCTATTAAATCAAAGTCATCACTGGTGATACGTTTACTAATAGCATTCAGTGCCTCTTCCAGTGGCACACCCAGCTGCACCTCGTTAATGGCTCTGCCAAATTCCGTGGCAATGGGAGCATTCATTTCCTTGGAAACAACATCCATAGCCTGTTGGAAGGTAAAACCAGCACGAACAGCATTACTCATCATAACGATGGCATCGCCCAGCTGGTCGTTAAAAAGCTTCATGCGCTTAGCACCCAAATGGTACAGGTAATAGCTTGCAATTAACCACCATGCTACACAAATGACAACAGCCCTTACCATGTTACCGGAAGAAAGAAGCATCATACAGAACCAAAACAAGCCACCAAAAAAAGTGATGGTGGAATACTCACCGCCGGTAACAGGCAAGCCTGCCCGCTCCACATGCTTCTCAAACCAAGCCTTCTTAGGGAAGAACTTGCCAAAGCGGTCTGCACCCACCCTGGCCCAGGCACTCATAGGACTCTTAGTAAAATCCTCCCAAAAATCATCGCCACCGCCGGAGCTTGTCCGCAGGCGATTAACCTGACCAATGCGTCTTACGCGCTGGCTAACATGAGCACTGCTTTGGGTTGCATAATTATAGATAGCCAAAAACACTAGAAAAATTACCAGTGTAGCTACAAGACTAATTAACAGCATTTCCTCACCGCCCTTCGCCGTGAATAGCAAAGGCCATACGGTCAATTTGTTGGGTCAAAAGCGACCCGCTGCCAATATCCACCGCCATACGACCATTATTGGCCGCTATGGAGCAGAGTAGATATTCATTGGGAATCAAGGTCACGGGACAGCCAATCTCCTCCTCCAGCTCCTTGGCACGCCGCACATCGGGAGTCATACGGGTGATGACGCAGCCCAGCCGCTGCTGCCAATTATCAAGGGAGCGGAAAATTTCCATAGCCCGCTGCAAATGCTTCATTTCAAAGGTGCCGTCAGCCATGGTGGTCAGGTAAACCTTTTCACTGGCTTCTGCGGCAGCAATGCTGATGGCATTAAAGCCCGGCGCCAAATCCACTAACAAATAGCGAAAACTGGGCCTTGCCATCTCCAAAAGCTTGGTTAAGCCCTCCGGCTCCACAAAGGCAGCCTGCTGGGGTGTTTTCGCACCGCAGAGCACAAAAACCCTGTCACTAACCTCTTCAAAATACTTTTCCAAGGTTCCGGAGGTCAGGTAATTCAAGTCGCGCAATGCCTCCACAATGGTACTGCGGGGATTCAAATTCAAAAAAGCGTCCATGTCAGCAAAATTAGTTTCTGCATCAATGATGCCCACCTTTTCACCACTAACACGAGCCAAAGCCAACGCCAGATTGACAATTAAGGTAGTGCGCCCACTCTTACCCTTGGGGCTAAAGAAGCTAAGCACCTGGCAATTATTCCCCAGCCTTGCCTTGACCGCAAAGGCGGCCTCCAGGGCCCTCTGAAAGCTTTCTACATCCACAGGCTTGAGCAGCATGGCATCAAAGCCCATCTCCTCATACCTTGCCCGGGCGTTTTCATCCCAGCGCTTGCCCAAAGCCACCAGCTTTAGTCCCGGCATAGCCTTGCGCAGCTGTGGTATCAGCTTTTCCGGTTGAGCTATGGTATAATCCACGTCCACCAACAAAGCCTGAGGGCGCAGGCTTTCTAAATTGCCAATGCCACCGGAGCCATCATGATATTCAATTATCTGGTATTGCTCCAGGTTTTGCAGGACACGCAGCATGCCTGCACGACTGCTGTTGTCCTCATCCCAGATGCACACGCGAATTTTTTGTATCATAGCCTTGACCTACAATTACTTACTCTATTTAAAAATAACTAGCATGCTTATCTAAACAAGCTACCTAGCCAGCCGGTTAGGCCACTGCTGGTCTCTTCCTTTTCGCCCAGCTCTTCACTGACCATATCGCTGATTTCATCAGCCAGCTTGTTTTTAGCCTCTGTGAGTACCACGGGCTTAGCCTCCCTAATGGATTGCATAATACCCTGATAATCATTGCTAATAAAATATTGGAAGGGCCGCCCTACAATGGCCTCCACGTCCTTAATACTGATTTGGGTCTCCGCCTTGTTGCGGTTCAAGATTAAGCGCATGCGCTGATAATCAAATTGCAGCTTGTGCAGTGTTTCCAACCCTATCTTTAAATCCTTAATGGAAGGAATGAAGTCCACTACACAAGGCAAATACAGAACATCGGTCTGCTCTAAAATAGCCATACTGATGTTGGTAAAGCCCGTGGTAGTATCTAAAAGCACATAATCATAATCATCACGCAGCTGGTTAATGGCCTGCAGAATGGTTTCTGCATCAATAACGAAGCCCTCGTCCACCTCTAAGGGGGCTGCCAAAACGTCAAAGCCAAACTGGGTTTCCGTTATAAAGGCTGCAGTATCCCTTCTATCCTCCTCCTGATCATAATAATTGAAGAAGGTCTGGGTGGGAGTAATGCCCAAATAGTTGCACACATCGCCAAACTGCAAATCCAAATCCGCCAAACACACCTTATAGCCCCGCTCCGCTAAATCCGCAGCATAGTTCACGGCTAAAACAGTTTTACCAACCGCCGAAGCTGTACTAAAGAAGGTGAAGACAGAGCCCTTAACAGCCTCATTTTTTCTTTTTCTTTTGGGGTTTTGGTTGTTCATACACTTCACCATCCAATACCTGCTTATCCGTCAGCTTGGATAAACGGGCTGCCTCATCGGACATAATGGGTTTATAATCACTATCTACCAGAATCGGAGTCAGGAGAATGATAATTTCCTTCTTCTCTCTGGATTTAGAGGTGGTACGGAAGAATTGCCCCAAAATAGGAATATCACCTAAGAGGGGTATCTTTTGGATTGACTTGCTGTCCTCGGAAGAAATCAAGCCACCAATAGCCATGGTCATACCCGGGCGCATTTGCACATGAGTAGTGGCCTTGCGAGAACGCATGCCCGGAATCTTGCTACCATTACTACCATTTGCGGCAATTGCAGAAGACCAGTCTAAGGAACTAACCTCTGTATCAATCTTACTATCCACCGCATTATCCTGCATCACATTAGGTTCAATGTTCAGTTTAATGCCATACTCACGCCATTCTACAGAAATCGCATTGTCACCAGTATTCACAGGCACAGGGATTTCGCCACCAATGAGAATTTCAGCCTTATCGCCACTCATAGTAATAATATATGGTTGGGACAAAATTTTGGCGTCGCCCTTTTTTACCAAAGCATTCAATTGAGCGTTAATATCAGAGTAGGAGCCAAACCAGCCAAAAATACGATTGCCATCAATTGTATTACTAGCACTTTGACCTAAAGCAAAGGAACCAGGGTTACCCAAGGTAGGATTGCCATTGTCATCTTCACTATTATTAGCAATAGCAATGCCAAGCTCTTTAGCCTTGCTGGAGTTAATTTCTACAACCCTGCTCTCAATACGCACCTGCTTAGGCTTGGTCATTTCCAAAAGGTTGATAACCTCGCCGCCAAAGCTAGCCGCAATCTTTTCTGCACGATTCTTTTCATACTGGTTTTCTACCATGCCCTCCAACATAATCCGTCCACCGGACACGTTGACAGTAACACCGGGATAACCAATCAATTGAGCAATGGAGTAGGCCATGCCAGGGTCGGTGCCATTGACAACAACCTCAAAGGTCATATAAGAATCGCCCTTCCACACATGCAAGGAGGTAGAGCCCACCTTTTTGCCCACCAGCATATATTGCTCCGGTGACAAAATCACCACATCAGCAATCTCAGGATTAGCGATGGCCACCTGAGTCACGCCACCACCATAATAAACATTGGAACGGTTCACACCGACCTGCAATCTTTCGGCCGCAAAAACGGAGCCTGCAAAGAGCAGACAGCACAGAAGCAAGCCCATAAGAATTCTTACAATCTTCATCATTTAAGCTCCTCCATGTCCGCCTTAGCGACTAATATTGGTACCGCGAATTACGGTAATACCATGGTTAGCAGAAGGTCTCATAACAGGTTCCCCACCTCCGGCGGCCGGAGCAGTCGGAGCAGCAGCAGGCAAGCCGCCACCACCCACCACAGTGGCTCCATAAAACTCTTCCTCGGTGGGCTTAGCCGGGCGCAGCATAAAGGAAACCCTGCCCTCCTGCTGAGCCATGCGCAGCTGAATAGCCTCTCTAGGGTCCAAGGCCAGAGTCAGATTTTTAGCTGCTTCGTTCTTTTTTAAACTGTTCACGGAATTCATGTCCGTACTTCCTACCGCCAAAACCAAAACGTTTTGCAGCACCAGTCTACCCACAGAGGGCATGCCATTTTTGGGGTTCTGAATACAAACCACATCAATGCGGGTGGAAGGACGAATAAAGCCAGCCACGCCACTAATATCATCCACACTAAAGGTTACAGCGCGCTTATCCTTAGGAATGCTGTTCACAAAGGTATTGCTAGGGCCATTGCCATTCAGGCGTTTTCTCGTAATTTGGTCACCGGAATTCACCGGCATGCGAATGGTTTTACCGACTGCATCTGGCAGAGTGCGTAAAGCATCAGGTTGGGCCAGATTATTGGGCACCAACTCCAAGCGGACCATTTTATCCGTTAAAACGGTTCCAGGCGCAATATCCATAGCGGCCACTACCACGGATTTAGTATTTTTCTTATTATCCTTGGGCTCGGCCTTGGACAAATAAGAATATATCATAATGCCACAAATTATACTTAAAATAGCTGCCAAAATCAACAGCACCTTGGGAGACAGCTTGCGCATTTTCTCATCAAATCCCTTCTCTATTCTCTTGGGAAATCTTTGCTAAAACATTAACTAAGACAATCTCAATCAAATCAAAACCAAAGTCAATCTTTGTCAATCTATATTATACCTACTTTAAGACCATTATACAAGAGTAATCCTAGAAATTTTTTGACTTTTGATGCTCATTTATTATAATGCATACCAAGAAAGCAAAAAATTTTTGTATTAAAAATACCATACTCTTTTAGTTAGGATGAAAAATAGACGCTAGCAGCGGCATTTTCTACCAGCGTTCTTGACTCTTTTTTTATTTACTTATTAGCTTCTCTTTTCAAAATATTTCCCAAAACTATAATGCCCCGGCAAATATCCTCTAAGCTTGCATACTCTGCCGGATTATGGCTGATACCACCCTTGCAGGGAATAAAGACCATGGTAGTAGGCGCAATTTTTGCCATGTGCATAGCGTCATGACCAGCGCCGCTATTCATATGCAGGAAGCTATAGCTTAGCTCCTTGCAGATACCCTCTGTTTGCACAGCCAAGTTCTCGTCTAAGGGTACAGGACTGTCGGAGGTCAGCATTTCTATGCGCACGCCCACCCTGTCGGTGACAGCCACATTTTCGGTCTCTGCCTGAATATCCTCCAAGGTGCGCTTAATGCTGGCCATTTCCACACCGCGCACATCCACCCACAATGTTACTGCTCCAGGCACCACGTTGATGGAGCCGGGCTCCACCTCTACCACCCCCACAGTACCGACGGTCCCATGCTCCTTTTCAGCCTCAGCCGCTTCGTTCACCGCCAAAAGCCCCTTGGCTGCCCCCACC
>CAMFZA010000068.1 GCA_946002345.1 uncultured Phascolarctobacterium sp.
TAAAATATATCCTTGAGAGTGAACCTCTTCAATATAGCTGGCCTCTAAAACCTTGAAGCCATGATAAAGCGCATTTATTTGTAAGCTCATAGCAAAAATGTAACCTCCCTACGAAATCGCATTACAATAAATATTATAGCATAAAACCCTGCAAAGCGTCGAAAAAAGTGTGTGAATCACAGGCTTTAGGGGGAATATCCTGTCTTTTACAGCTTTTTTCTGGTAAAAAGCAGCAAATACTTGCATAAATGGTTCCCTTTGCCTATAATATTAATAGTGATAAAATGGAGGGATAATGATGGAAGAAGCACGCTTTACTCTGCGCATTCACCCTATTTTGATGAATAAAATGAAGCATATTGCCAAATCCAATGGCCGCAGTGTAAATAAGGAAATCGAACAAATCCTCAAATGGGTTATAGATGATTATGAACGCAAATGTGGGCGCATTGTGCTGGATGAGGAGGAAATCCCAAAAAGCAAGCTGGAGGTTAAGCCTGCTCCTGACAATCCCATGGATATGCTCTTTAAGATCGAAAAATGAATCACACCCTTTGGTGAGCAATGAGCTTGCCAAAGGGTATTTTTATGGGTAACGAAACGTTACTCGAAACAGATGTTTAATCTAATAACTCAAAAAAAGGACTACCACCATAGTGATAGTCCTTCGGGTTTGCAATTTATTATTTGCGGATACCCAGCTTAGCAATGATTGCACGATAGCGTTCAATGTCCTTGCTTTGCAGGTAGTTCAGCAGGCCACGACGTTTACCTACCATTTTCAGCAGGCCACGACGGGAATGATGGTCTTTCTTGTGCTCCTTCAGATGCTCGGTCAAGTATTTGATGCGAGCGGTCAGTACAGCGATTTGTACTTCCGGAGAACCGGTGTCGCCTTCATGGCGAGCGTTGTCGAGAATTACGGCGGTTTTAGCTTCGCGAGTTAACATTGTGATTTCCTCCTAAAATTTTAAAATTGCCAAAGGCATAGTAGCCGCTGGAGTGGCGCACCACCAAGCCTTGGTTCACATACTATAATAGTATACCATACTAATGCAGCAAGAGCAAGATACTACTGTAAATTTTTTTACATTTAACTACAATATTTTGTCTGCATGCTGCTTTAAAAGTGCTCGGCATGTTTGTTGATCATGCTCTAGTTGGCTACGCAATTGGTCCAGGGAAGAAAATTTAACTTCCCCACGCACCCGCTCCACGAACTCTATGCTAATAGGCTGGTCATAAATATCCCCACTAAAGCCAAAGATATGGGTCTCCAAGCGTGGCTTAGCTACATCACCAAAGGTAGGATTTTTGCCAATGTTGGCCATGCCTCCGTAGCGTTGGCCCTGGACCAGGACCTGCACTGCGTAGACTCCTCCTAAGGGAATGGCCTGCTTGGTGTCAGTAAGCTCTAGATTGGCCGTAGGAAAGCCTAGGAGCCTGCCTCTTTCGTTGCCATGGGCAACGATACCGGAAAGGCTGTAGAGACGCCCCAGCATGGCCGCGGCCTCCTCCACATCACCTTCTGCAATGAGTCGGCGTATGGTAGTGCTGCTAATGACCATGCTAGCATCACTAACCAATTCACGCACCAGAAGCTTAAAGCCAAAACGCTGTGCGCTTTCCCTTAAGGTTGCTACAGTACCTTCGCCACGAATGCCGTAGGTAAAATTATTACCCACAACAAGACAGCTGTAGCCCAGCCCATTGAGCTTTTGCAAAAAGTCCTCCGGAGTAAGTCTGGCCACACTCATGTTGAAGGGAATATCCACCAGCACATCAACTCCCAGATCCTGCAGCAGCTGATGCTTTTGAGCAGCCGTAATCAGTGCCGGAGGTACCTTATCAGGCCTAAAGCAGGCAAAGGGATGATTGCTGAAGGTAAACACCGCTAGCAATGCCCCCGTTCTATGGGCCTCCTTCCAAGCTGTGCGAATCACATCCATATGACCACGGTGCAAGCCATCAAAGGTGCCCAGTGCTACCACACAGGGCTTGTCGTATTTATGCAATTGTTCTAAAGAAGTAATAACATCCATCACAATTGTGTACCATCTAATAAAAAAAGCATCGTAAGCACGCCTCACTGCATCAAAGCACATGAAGAGGAAAGTTCTTATTTACATCGATAGTAAAATTTTCCTCGAAGTGACTCACGCACGCAGCAGTAAAGCTCTGTACTACCAAACGGGGATATAAAAAATACAATTGTTTCCCGCACTTTTCAAAAGTGCGGGACCTTTTTGTTACTTTTTCGGTCGCTCGAAAAATTAAGCGAACCATCATTTATCATCTAAAGTGTAATGTTGAAATATCTTCTCGGCCTGCACCTTACACTCTACACACTTACCTATACCTAAGAACTCATTCTCTGGCCCAAGCAACGCATATTGTCCATCAGCAGTCCCATTTACCGTTGTTCTCACGCCGTTAGTAATGCGAGCAGCTTGGTTAGCCGTGAGTGCAAGCTGGGGTAAATGGCTTACTGCACTAATAGGCTCGGCGCAGCAGTCCTGGGGATTAGCAGCAATCTCCTGCAGTGTATGGGCTTCATTGAGCAGGTAGCTTCCTACCTGCGTCCTCAAAAGAAAGCTCATGGTGCCGCAGGTACCTAAAGCTGTGGCAATATCCTCACCTAAAACGCGTATATAGGTACCCTTGCTGCATTCCACAGCAACAGTAAATTTAGTTCTGTTAAAGTCAAGTAATTTCAGCGTATAAATCTCAATGGGACGAGCCTGACGCTCCACCTCAACGCCCTTGCGTGCCAATTGATAAAGCTTTTGTCCATTGATTTTTACAGCGCTATACATGGGCGGCATTTGCAGCTGTTGGCCCAAAAAGCCTTGAAAAACCTCCTGCAGCTGGGCTACAGTAAGCTCCGGTACAGGCATGGTTTTCACTACTGTGCCGCTGTCATCACCAGTGTCGCGCTGCTCACCCAAGGTGAACTCGGCAATATATTGCTTGCGGCCCTCCATAGCATAGGACAAAAGCCTTGTGGCCGCACCTGCAAAAACAGGGAGCACGCCGGCCGCATCCGGGTCCAGCGTGCCTCCATGGCCAATTTTTTTCGTATTCAGAGCCCGGCGCAAAAAGCCAATCACATCATGACTGGTCATGCCCGGGGGCTTTATAACATTAACTACTCCGTCCATTCTACAACCTGGCGCAATTTAGCCAAACGCTGCTCGCGCGCTTCCTCCACTGGTGCATAAATGGTGCAGCCTGCTGCCCGCACATGGCCGCCCCCACCAAAGCTCAAGGCTACCTGAGCCACGTCCACTTTGCTGGAGCGCATGCTGACGCGAGTAACCTTGGGCTCAACAGCCTTGAACATAATGGCTACCTCTACGCCCTCGATGTAACGAGGATAGTTAACAAAGCTGTCCGTATTGGCATCCTTGTTATACAGGTCGTTGGTTATAGTAAGGTAGGCGATTTTGCCGTCTCCTTCAAAGGTAAGACTGGGCAATACCTTAGCCAGCATTTCCATGGTCAGGCGAGACCGCATATCCAGCTTATCACTGATTTCGTTAGGATTTACTCCCTGCTCCAAGAGCCAAGCACCAGCCCGCATAGTTTTTGGCGTGGTATTGGCATAACGGAAGGAGCCACAGTCCGTGGAAATAGCGATATAAAAGCATTCCGCAATGTCCTTATTCATGGGCCACTGCATTTTCTGGAACAGGCCACACATAATCTCACCTGTTGCTGCGGCCTTTGCATCCAAATACAAAAAATCAGCAAAACGAGTATTGGAAATATGATGGTCGATATTCAAGAGCTGCTTGTATTCCACTACCTCCCCCACAATACCAATGCGGTCGAAGGAGCTGGCATCAATTACTACTAGTACATCAGCAGCTAGCTTATTGCCCTGCTCCGGCCTTTGCACCATCTCAATGCCGGGAATAAAGCTAAAGCTTTTGTTAATAAGGTCATCGCAATATACGATAACCTCCTTGCCCAGCTTGATCAAGCTCATGGCCAGCCCCAGGCTGGAGCCCAGCGTATCTCCGTCCGGGCTCACATGGGTGCATAAAACAATTTTTTGCGCTGCCTCCAGCAGCTGACCGGTCTCACGTAAAGACAGCTCTTTACTCATGCTGACCAGCCTTTGCCTCGGCCTGTGCTGCAGCCAAGGTCTTTTCTTCTTTATTAATTTTGTCCAAAATGCTTTGGATATGAGCACTGTATTCCATGGATTTGTCCTTTTGCAGGATCAGCGTGGGCGCAAAGCGCAGGCGAATGCGTTTAGCGATTTCCGTACGCATAAAGCCCAAGGCCTTGTTAAGGGCCTTCCAGGTCTCTTCCTGCTTGTCTTCAGGACCATACATGCTGATAAATACCTTGGCATAGCTCATATCGTCAGTCAGCTCCACCCCGGTAACAGTGACAAACTGAATCCGGGGATCCTTTACATCATGGAGCAGCATATTGCTGATCTCGTGCTGAATAGCCTCCTGGACCTTTTCAACTCTAAGTCTTGCCATATATAAATTCTCCCGAGGCCGTCGCTAAGGCAACAGCCTTAATTAATCAGATTTCTACTCTACAGCTACTTCTTCCATGTCGTAGATTTCGAAGACATCGCCCTCTTTCAGGTCACGATATTTTTCCAAAGTGATACCGCATTCGTAGCCTTGAGCAACCTCTTTCACGTCATCCTTAAAGCGGCGCAGGGAGTCGATTACATCGTCGTGCAGTACAATGCCGTCGCGGATGATACGCACCTTGGAGCTATTGGTAACCTTGCCCTCCAGTACATAGCAGCCAGCAATGAGCAGCTTGGAAATAGTAATCAGCTGACGCACTTCTACGCGGCCTTGTACAACCTCTTTGAACTTGGGTGCCAGCATACCCTTAATAGCGGCCTCTACGTCGTTCAGAGCGTCGTAAATTACGCGATAGGTACGCACGTCAACCTTTTCGGTTTCAGCAGCCTTGCGGGCATTAGCATCGGGGCGCACGTTAAAGCCAATAATGAGCGCATTAGCCGCGGAAGCCAGCATAACGTCGGACTCAGTGATAGCGCCAACGCCGGCATGCACTACTACAACCTTAACCTCATCGTTCTTAATCTTCTCTAGGGAAGCCTTCAGAGCTTCGATGGTACCTTGAACGTCAGCCTTAACGACGATGTTCAGCTCTTTAATCTCGCCCTCCTGGATGCGTTGGAACAAATCATCCAGAGATACCTTGGCGTTAAGCTTAATTTCCTCTTCCTTCTTCTTGGCAATACGCTTTTCGGCTACGCTACGAGCAATCTTCTCGTCCGTGCTGTCAAGAATATCACCGGCCTGGGGCACATCGTTAAGGCCCAAAACCTCTACAGGGGTGGAGGGCAGTGCCTTTTTAACCTTTTCACCACGGTCGTTGACCATGGCACGAACCTTACCAAAGCTGGTACCGGCAATAATGGTATCGCCAATGTGCAGGGTACCACGTTGTACCAAAACGGTGGCCACGGGGCCACGGCCCTTATCCAACTGTGCCTCAATAATGGTACCATGTGCAGGTAGATTGGGGTTAGCCTTCAGCTCCTGCATTTCGGCAACCAAAAGAATCATTTCCAAAAGGTCGGTAATACCGGTCTTTTGGTGAGCGGAAACGGGAACCATAATGGTGTCGCCGCCCCAATCCTCAGGAATCAGGCCATGCTCGGCCAGCTGTTGCTTAACATGGTCCGGATTTGCGCCCATGCGGTCCATCTTATTGATAGCTACAATAATGGGCACCTTAGCTGCCTTGGCATGGTTAATAGCCTCAATAGTTTGGGGCATTACACCGTCGTCAGCAGCAACTACCAAAATAGCCACGTCAGTTACCTGAGCGCCACGGGCACGCATTGCAGTGAAGGCCTCGTGGCCGGGGGTATCCAGGAAAACGATTTGTTTGCCCTGGTAGTTAACTTTATAAGCACCAATGTGCTGGGTAATACCGCCTGCTTCACGGGCGGTTACATTAGTTTTACGAATAGCATCCAACAAGGAGGTCTTACCATGGTCAACGTGACCCATAACAGTGATTACAGGCGGACGGGGCAAACGCTTCTCCTCCGGATCATCAACCTCGGGAATCTCGGTGGGATCCTCCTCCGGAGCCTTTTGGCCAACCTCTACACCAAAGTTATCGCCAATCAATTGAGCAGTATCAAAATCGATGTCCTGGTTAATGGTAACCATCATGCCAAGCATGAAGAGAGCCTTAATAACCTCGTTTACCTCGCGTTTAATCAGCTTAGCAAACTCTTGCACATTGATGGATTCACCAATTTCTACATAAGTAGGACGAACAATTTCTGCCGGTGCAGCTGCAGCCTTGGGCGCATTGTTAGGCTTACGGTTGCGGTTTACAGGCATTTGATGACCGGCGCTGCGGTTAGGACGGCTTTCCTTAGTAGCATAGGAGCCCTTAATCTGCGGCTTTTCCTTGCGGCTCTTGCCAGCATTACGGCTTTCCTTGCCACGGGGCATTTCGGCTCTTGCTTCCAAACGCTCGTTGCGATTTTCACTGCGGCCCTCATTGCGAGCAGCACTGCGACCTGCATTCATGCTGCGGCTTTCACCGTGCACTGCTTGGCCGGGCTGTTGGCCCTTGGGACCTACAAAGATGCCACCTTGGCGCTTGTTATCATTGCCACGGTTCTGGCCCTGACGATTGCCCTGTTGGCCATTATTGCCGCGGTTTTGACCTTGGCCTCTATTATCGCGATTGCCTTGTTGGCCATTATTATTGCCACGGTTTTGGTTTTGACCGCGATTGTCGCGACTACCCTGTTGTCCGTTGTTATTGCCCTGACGATTTTCCGGGCGGCCCTGCTGGCCATTGTTGCGTTGATTTTGATTGTTTTGCTGCATATTCCTCTGACCGTTTTTATTATTATTTTGCTGCTTGGGCTGATCTTTTTTCACAGCCTGTGCTTGACGCGGGGGTTCCTGCTTCTTTTCCGGTTTCGGTGCAGGCTTGGGGGATTCAGGCTTTTTATCGTAAGCATTACGAATCACAGCCATTACCTGTTCATCAGCGCCACTAAAATTCTTCTTCTCAAGATTATGCTTCCTGAGCAAATCTAATACCTCGTTAACGGGCTTGCCATAATCGGCAGCCACCTCATATATTCTTTTATTACTCATGCATCCACCTCCAGACTAGACATAAGGGGATTTATTTTCCCTGCAGCATGCTGGCGAAATTGCTATCCGTGATGGCAGCAGCAGCTCTTTGACCCTTGCCCAGGGCGCTTCCCAGCTCCCAACGGGTCAATAGCTCCACCACCGGCACACCTGCCTGTGCGGCTAAATAGCAAAGCTCTTTTTTGGAGTTGGGCGCAGTGTCCATGGCCACTACTAGCAGCTTCACTGTTCCGGACTTTAGGGCACTTTTTACCGCAAAGTCACCAGAAACGATTTTGCCTGCTTTTTGGGCCAAACCAAGCGCAAAGGCTTGCTTATTGTTGGCCATGCTCCAAATCCTCCAGCAATTGTTTCGTTACGGCATCACTAATGGGCTTTTCCAAGGCGCGTTCCAGACGTTTTTCCTTCACAGCCTTCATAATGCACTCCTTGTTGGGGCACACATAGGCGCCACGTCCGTTCTTCTTGCCGGTCAAATCAAGGCTGATTTCACCCTCGGGAGAACGCACAATGCGCAGTAAAGCCTTTTTATCCTTCATTTCATTGCAGCCCACACATTTGCGCTGCGGAATCTTTTTAACCTTCATCATGCTTCTTGCTCTGCTTCAACAGGAGCTGCTTCTTCTTCCTTAGCTTGACTCTCGCTCTTAATATCAATCTTCCAGCCGGTCAGTTTGGCAGCCAAGCGGGCATTTTGACCCTCCTTGCCAATGGCTAAGGACAGCTGATAGTCGGGCACAACCACGCGGCAAATCTTCTCTGCTTCGTTGACATTGGTGCTCACAACCTTAGCCGGGCTCAGGGCATTAGCCACATATTGAGCGGGGTCCTCGCTGTATTTAACAATATCAATCTTCTCACCACGGAGCTCGTTAACAATGGTTTGCACACGCATGCCCTTGTGGCCCACGCAAGCACCAACCGGGTCAACATTTTCATCCGCAGTATAAACACTGATTTTAGAGCGCATACCGGGCTCAGGAGGCAGGGAGGTACGTTCCACGATGCCATGAGGGAAGGCGGGCGCGTCCA
>CAMFZA010000069.1 GCA_946002345.1 uncultured Phascolarctobacterium sp.
TTGTGGTGCGTTGTTCGGCGACTCGGGCGCGCTGGGAATGCTTTCCTTCTTCCTGTTGGGTGTGATTGTGGCAGTACTCACAGGAATGCTTTTGAATAGCTTTGTCTTCAGTGGTAAGCCCGTGCCCTTTGTTATGGAGCTTCCTGCCTACCGCATGCCCACCGGTCGCAGCATTTTGATGCACATGTGGGAAAAAGCAGAGGATTTTATTCACAAGGCCTTTACTGTAATCTTTATGGCTAGCATCATCGTGTGGTTCCTGCAAAATTTCAGTGCCCAATTCTACATGGTGCACAGTGATGCCAGCATTATTGCTAATATAGGTAAAATAACTGCTCCTATTTTCGCTCCCTTGGGCTTCGGTGATTGGCGCATGTCCACAGCCCTAATCACGGG
The DNA here is from genome assembly GCA_946002345.1 of uncultured Phascolarctobacterium sp. Taxonomy (GTDB): domain Bacteria; phylum Bacillota; class Negativicutes; order Acidaminococcales; family Acidaminococcaceae; genus Phascolarctobacterium_A. The sequence continues at coordinate 397 of CAMFZA010000069.1, forward strand.
CATTACCGCCAAAGAGGTGGTCATCAGCACCCTATCCGTGCTGGCTGTAGATGCCAACGGCAGTGTAAATCTGCCCAACCTGTTCACCCCCTTGACGGCCTACACCTTTTTAGTATTCTGCCTACTTTATCCCCCTTGTGTTGCCTCTCTGGCTACCATGCGCAAGGAGCTGGACTCCCGCTCCAGCACCATAGGAATCATTGCCTATGAGCTAGGCATCGCTTGGGTTATGGCCTTCCTGGTGCGGCATATAGGTCTCATGCTAGGCTTTCATTAAACACAAAAAGACTGTCGTTGCTCCATCTTTACTACAGGGAGCTGCGACAGTCTTTTTTTAGCTTTTCTTCATTTAGCTTACCCATCAGATAAAGCAGCTACCTATTCTTTGAACTAGACTTTATTTGCGAAAGCTACTTTTTCTGGTACGCCAAATAAGCTCTATGGGTAAATTGGAGGCACCGGGTGGGGACCAAATAAAGCTGTATTGGCCACTCTATAGCCTACCCAGCTCCACCGCTTCCTCCACTGTTTCACCCAAGCATAAATCATACTCCGGCAAAGCAATTAGCTGGCGCTGGCCCTCGTGCTCCAAAACACCATAGCCAGCAAAATAACCCCCAATAGGGTTCAAAATAAAGCTTAGGGGTCGCTCGCTAGCTACAGTGAAATTAACCTTATAGATAACTCCATAATTGCCATAGTTTTCCGCCGGTAAGCCGGTGGTTTTATCCACACCCTTAATGTAACCTTCAGCGTCTGTGCCGGCTAACTTGAGTTTCACGGGCTTGTCACCTGTAATGGTTTGCTTTAGAGTGTATTCCCAATCACTTTTAGCAAAGGTCCCCCGCAGCGGATGCTCATCCATGGGCTGTACCTTGGCACTACTATGAAATAGGTCTAAATCTGCCTTGGGCTCACACATGAACACACTAAGCAACGCTGGCCGATCCAGCTCCAAATCAATGGTACCCGTAACAAGCTGATTGGTATCCACCAGTATTCCCCGGCCGCTAAGCAATTCTTGAGAATGACCAAAGCCCAGACTACCACTTTTTTGCACTTGACCTGTAGGAGCAAAATACTTGCGCTGGGACTCCTTACCTACCTCCATATAATTATATCCTGGTCCATCAATACCCTGCTGCACAAGCTTATACTGCACAGGACGCAAGCCATCATTTTGCAGCAGCACAGCAAGCTTTTTCGTGCCTGCCACCCCATTCACATGATGAAAGAAAAGGCGCACCTTTCCCTGCACCTTGTCCTGATAAAGAATGCCATTTTGATACACCATTTCCGGGCTATCAGAAAAAAGCAAAGTAGGGCCAGCGGCTTTAAATTTTGCCTTGGCGGTTACGGCTGCATAATCCTTGGGTATGCTTAAGGGTATTTGGGTTATTCTTACAGCAGGGGCAGCTTCAGCAGAGACCCATATACCGCAGCCAGCGAAAATCCCCAAAGCCAAAGCAGCCATTTTTTTCAGCTTCAACAATTTCATCACCTTGCAAATGATAAAACTCCCCCTGGTCCATAATTGGAACGGAGGAGCAGTTTTTTATATTATTTTAAAGAGTTTTGATAATCAGCTATGAATTGAGCCAAGCCCTTATCAGTCAGCTGATGATTAATCATTTGTGCTAAAACCTTGGTCGGAATGGTAGCGATTTGGCAACCAGTGAGCATAACCTTCTCCACATGCTCAATGTTACGAATGCTGGCAGCAATAACCTCAGTTTCAATGCCATAAAGCTTGAAAGCCTTCACAATATTATCCACCAGTTTTACACCATCTTGACCAATATCATCCAAACGACCGATGAAGGGGCTAACGAATGTAGCGCCTGCACGAGCAGCCAAAAGAGCTTGGGACATGCTAAACACCAAGGTTACATTGGTTTTGATGCCTTCAGCACTCAAAATCTTGACAGCCTTAAGACCTTCGGGGATGCAGGGAATTTTAATTACCACATTGGAGGCAATCTTTGCCAGCTTGCGAGCTTCCTCCACCATGCCAGTGCACTCGGTGCTAATAACCTCAGCACTAACAGGGCCGCTTACCAGCGCCGCGATTTCAGGAATAACCTCGGCCTGAGTACGACCGCTCTTGGCAATCAGGCTCGGATTGGTGGTAACGCCATACACTACGCCCCAATCCACATATTGTTTAATCTCTTCCACATTGGCAGTATCCATAAAAATTTTCATACTTATCTCTCCCTAAATATTAAATCTTATCATCACTATATTCTAAAACTTATTTTAATATAACAACCTTTTCCGCATTGGTCTGGCCGGGCAGGCTCATGGTCATTACACTGCTCCACAAGAGCAGCTTATCCCCAGCCTTAATGCTCGCGTAATCCTCGCAAGCATGCTTATCAATCCGGGCAATAACATCATTAGTGCTGTTCAGCACCCTAATGCAGCTACCGTCAGCAGCCTTCTGCACCTGGTCCACCACAAAATACTGGGGCACCTGCTCCTTGCGCACATCACCAATAACCAAGGCAAAGGCCTGAGCCTGAGGTGGCAGGCTACGGGTCATGCGTGCCGAATAATAAACAGTCACCTTCTGTCCTACCTTTAACTCCTTAGCGCTGCGTAGCTTTCCCTTGGCACCCTTGATGGTATAGGTGTCCTCGTTCACCAAAGCCGCCACGCTTTCTTGCTCTGCACCACGAATCGTGATCCTGTTATCCTTGATTTCGGTGATCGTGCCATACAGGCGCAGCATGGAGGGAGCACGCATTTTATCCCAATCAATATTAAAGGCTTCCCAGCCACCCCTTTGAGGTCGGCAGTTAACTTGGCCCAAAACGCCTCTGTCCCGGTATGCCTGCCCACAAGCAGCAGGTCTTGCTGCGCAATCGCCTGAGGCATAAGCTTCGCAAACAGCTCTATGACCTCCAGCATGATGCGCTCCAGCCTCAGCGCCAGAATTCAGCACAACACCACCTAATGCCAGCATACACCCCAACACCATGGTTATTTTCTGTAAACGCTTCATAATTCGTACCTCCAGATCGTCTATTTTATACTAGTATAACAAATACTTATGGCAAAAATATGACGAAAGGGAAGCTCGTCATCATTTATTTGTGAAATGAATTGCCACCTCGGCTAAAGTAGCAGCAGCCTTCCACAAGCAATCCTCGTTGAAATCAAAATGACTGTTGTGGTGTCCTGCGGCAATCTTTGTACCGTACATCATATACAAAGCGCGACCGCCCCTTTGCTGTACTCGCTCCATGAAATAGCCGCAGTCCTCACTGCCACCCATATCCACATATTCGGAAACCTCGTCATAATGGCATTTAGCCTTAGCCAACTCTGCTACCTCATGACCAAGCTCTGCATCGGGCAGGCAGGCCGGAGCTCCACCAGCCATGGTTACCTTTAACTCCACATCGTACATAGCAGCACAGGCAGCAAGCATACGGCGAGCCTCACTCACCATAAAATTGTTGATTTCTGTGGTTGCACCACGGGTTTCCAGCTTCAGAGAAGCAATATCCGGCACCACATTGCGTCCGGTGCCAGCATTCAAAACGCCCACATTGATGCGGCTGGATCCTTGGCTGTGGCGGGAAATAGTGTTCAAGGAAATTGCTGCCTGACAAGCTGCTAAAAGAGCATTTTTACCCTGCTCCGGTGCTGCGCCTGCATGGGCAGACACACCCTTGAATTCAGCGTCCAGCTTGGTAGTAGCCAAAAAGCCGTCGGTCATGGTAATCAAAGCATTATCGGTAGTAGCCTTAAAGCCAATATGACCACCAAAGAGATAGTCCACGTCGTCCACTACCCCGGCATTCACCATGGCATAAGCACCACGAACGCCTTCCTCCGCCGGCTGGAAAATCAGCTTAATAGTACCGGCTAACTCGTCCTTATGGGCAGCAATCAGCTTAGCGGTGGCCAAGCCAATGGTTACATGGCCATCATGACCGCAGGCATGCATAGCGTTCTTGTGGCAGGAGGCAAAGCCCTCAGCAGTGGGGCGATGGGCATCACCCTTGTCCTCCTCCACATCATTGCAATCCATATCAAAACGGAAGGCCACAGTTTTACCTGCCTTGCCGGTTTTGAGCACGGCCACAATGCCAGTTTTGCCACCGGCCATTTTGCCTACCAGCTCCGGATCAGCACCCTCGCTGATGGCACGCTCCATATAAGCAGCCAAATCAGCCTGACTGGGTACACCCATCATGTATTCTTCGTTCACTACAGCAGCGCCAAAGCTAACCTCATAGCCCAAGCTCTCTAATTCCTTAATAATCATGCTAGCAGTACGGAACTCTGTCCAGCCTGTTTCCGGATGCTGATGCAGATTTCTGCGACGAGCAACCATTTCTTCACGCAGACCCTGAGCCTGCTCCCAAATTGTAGTCATATTGTTTCCCTCACTTTTAAAATAACACGGTTTGTTCGCTGTCCACAGGCAGAAAAACCTCCACTGATGGCCGTTTGCGGTTCTTATTAGTCACCCACAGGCCACAGCAGGGACAGCTTATTGCAGCAGTTGGCAGCGCCCAAGCCAGATGCTTCCCACAGTTAGGACAAATAAATACCACCTGCAAAGGCCCCTGTTCTTTCTTTTTCATTGCGCCACCTCCCGCATGAATACGACTCTTAATTATATCACACCTTCTTTTAACAGGCAAAGTAAAAGAAAGTTAATTATTGCGTAAGCTAGAGCATTTTCCTTAAAAATGTGATAGAATAAGCTTATCTAAAGAAAAGTGAGGTGAAGGGGCGGCGGACTAAAATGTCTGCGCCACGCAAAGCATTATGCTTACTGCTGTTGATTTTGAAAAGCTGGGCTTTTGGGAGGATGATACCCCAGAAGAAAATATTACTGTTTATGGCATGGACTTTGGAACTGATTATGTTATGTTGACGGATGATTTAGGTAAAACCCCCGTTGACGAGAAAAAGTTTCTTGTAGTTGCTGCCTATGATGATGCTGACTGCTTTTTATGGGGTGTGGAACTGAAAAACTTTGCCGCCTTGAAGGAACTCTGCAGTAAACATGCCGCTGGCAGCGCCGAGCTATTGGAAGCACTGCGCACCTACAAGCTGCCCAAGGATAAATAGGCTCCTGCCCTGCTCGGGGCTCTCCAGCATGAGTTAAAGTGAATATGGTCAAAAAAAGCTGTAGTCAGGCCCTCAAGCCAAACTACAGCTTTTTCATATTTTACCTTTGATAGAGCAGGGAAACTAAAATTTCCTCCAGGCGAGCATAATCACGTCCACCCTTACGCAAATCAATATTCAGCTGAGCCAAGGCCAGCAAAGCCTGGGTCAGGGACTGGGTAGAAAAACCTCGTACTTCTCGTTGTAGACTCTTCGCCACATAAGGGTTCAGCTTCATTTCTGCCAAAATGCCCTTATAGTCAAAGCCCTTACCTGCCAGTTCCAGATACTGCAGCATCTGACGCAGCTTAAAGGTTATTAAGGCACAGAGGGGTAACACATTGGTGCCCTTCTTCTTTTCCGCAGCCATAAGGCTCAAAACCTCTGCCAGATTACGCTTAGACAAAGCATTGAGGATGGCAAAGCTGGAGGCTTCCGGCAAGGCAGCAAAAATTGCATCCACATCCTCAGCTGTCCACAGCTTTCTGGCACCAGCGTATACAGCCAATTTGGCAATCTCCTGCTGTAAAAGCTTGAGGGGCACCTTGTCCACCGGTTGCAGATATTCCATGATCCGCCCCACCGCCTCAAACTGCCATTTGGCGCCATACTCCCGGGCCTGCTCCTCCAGCCAAGGTGACAGATTGTTCAATTTGATGCTATTGCACTCGCACATCAGGGCTTGCTTTTTCAGTGCTTTAAAAAGCTTGGTCCGTTTATCCAGCTTGCTGGCATTCACCAGTACAGTACAATAATCGGGTAAATCACTTAATATGTCTGCCAGCTTATCCAGCTGTTGTTTTCTATTCTCACTTTCTGCCTTAGACGTCAAAAGCTTTTCATCCTGCACGATAACTAATGACTGCCCACAAAAAAAGGGATAGGTATTAATGGCAGCTGCCAGCTGATTCAAATCCGTGTCCTTCTCAAAAACCTGCACTTCCCGATCAGCTAACTCCACATCCTTAAAGATGCACTCAGGCAAAGCCTGTACAATTTGCTGCCTGTAATAGTCCTCTTCTCCAAAAACAACCACCAGTCTGCTATTTCCCGGCAGTTCCTCGCCCTGCTGCAATTTATACAGCAGCTCCTCTGCTTTAATATCCATGCCACAACCTAAACAATGCTTATTTTACTTCGCTCTCCACGCGACCCAAAATAAAGCACAAATCGCTTAAGCGATTCAGGCAAATAAGCACATTGGGATTAACTTCTTCTGTTTCTGCCAAACGCAGCAAACAACGCTCAGCACGACGAGTGGTAGTGCGGGCAATGTCCAAGGCTGCAGCAGCTACAGTATCACCGGGGATGATGAAGTGGTTCAAGGGCTGCAGCAAAGCGTCAAATTTATCAATAGTGCTTTCAAACAGCTTTACATGCTCTTCCTTAATGTAAGGCTCAGGCAGGTTCAAGCTGGCAATATCGGCCATCACACTCATGAGCAGCTTTTGAACATTCAATATGGTTTCTTTAACATCCTCACGGGTTGCTTGAGCACGTGCTAAGCCCAAAGCAGAGGTAATTTCATCCACGGTGCCATAAGCTTCCACACGTAGGGATTGCTTGGGCACACGCTCACCAGTGTAAAGACCGGTTGTACCTTTGTCACCGGTGCGAGTGTAAACAGCAGCTTTCTTCATATTAATCATCCTTTCGTCATTAAAATATGTGAGAGTTATACTTTAAACAACAAGCCCTTTGTCATCTAAAGTATACATCCCACTATAGAAAAAACCCCCATGCAAAGAAAGAAGAACATGGGGGTTGAGTTTTAGAAAGAACAGCTAAAAATTAGCAGATTTCTTCGGGTTTGAACCAGTTTGCGATTTCACGAGCAGCAGCTTCCGGAGAATCGGAGCCATGAACGATGTTTTCGCCGATGGTCAGAGCATAGTCGCCACGGATGGAGCCAGGAACAGCTTCCAGAGGATTGGTAGCACCGTTCAGTTGACGAACAGCTTTAATAGCGTTTTCGCCTTCGATTACAGCAGCAACAAGCGGAGAAGAGGTAATGAAGTCAACCAGTTCACCAAAGAAGGGTTTTTCTTTGTGCTCAGCATAGTGGGTTTCTGCAACTTACTTCGGAGCAACTTTCATTTTAAGATCAACATTATTCAAGGCTTTTGCTTCAAAACGAGCCATAATGTTGCCAACCAGTTTTTTCTTTACGCCGTCGGGTTTTACCAGAATAAAAGTCTTTTCAATTGCCATTGGAATCTCTCCTTATTTACTTAAATATTTTTATCTAACAGATTGCCTAGCAAGCATCTGCCACTTCAAAATGAACCCTAGGAGCATTATACAAACGCCAGAGAACCATTATTCGTAGCTTATGCCTTCCAGTCAATCACATTATTCCCACCTAATATTATACTAAAGACGGGCCCATTTGCCAACAATTTTACACTAATTTGTCTTTAACGCATAGCACGGGCTTGCTCCCGAAGCAGGCGCACCCGCTCTTCTGTAGGCGGATGAGTGCTAAAGAGCTGGCGCATATTCACACCGGAGAAGGGGTTTATGATGAACATGTGGGCAGTTGCTTCAGTAGCACAGGGCATTACACGACGACTTGCAAAGGCTTCAATATTCAGCAAAGCGTCAGC
>CAMFZA010000070.1 GCA_946002345.1 uncultured Phascolarctobacterium sp.
CTTTCGGCCAGCACCTTGAGGGTAACGGTTTTGCCGGTGCCGGTGGCGCCAGCAATGAGACCGTGGCGATTGGCCATTTTGGGGGTCAGATAAATGCCGCCCTGACTGTTTTGGCACAGCCAGACCTTGTGCAGCTTGGGTAAATACATATGGTAACCTCCTTGCAAAAGAGTAGTAGATTTTTAGAACATGCGCCGCTTCCAAAGCAGGAGGGCGCTACCAATAGCCACCACAAAGGCCAAGCACACAACGATAGCAAAGCCATAGGGGCTGTCGGCGAAGGGGACATGCACGTTCATGCCCCACAGGCCACTGATAAGGGTGGGGATGGCTAGCAAAATGGTGACCGATGCCAAAAATTTCATGACCAGGTTCAGGTTGTTGCTGATAATGCTGGCAAAAACCTCCATCATGCTGTTGAGAATGTGGCTATACATTTCTACCATTTCCACAGCCTGCTTATATTCAATGATAACATCATCCAATAAATCTTCGTCCTCCTCGTAGACCTTGATCAGGTGCTGGGAAGCGCTGGCGTTGCGCAGACGCAGCAGCCTTTCCATAACGATGGAATTGCTGCGCAGGGAGGTAGAAAAATAGGTGAGGGACTTTTGCAAATCCAAAAGATTGAAAAGCTCATTATTTTCCATGGACTGGCGCAGATGAATTTCCAACTCATCCGTGCGCTTGATGATAATGCGGATATACTTCAGATATAAGGTGGCAGATTTATACAAAATTTGGAAGAGGAAGCGGGTCTTTTTAAAGGTGCTGAAAAGCCGAGCGTTGTGACTGCCAAAATCAGCGGTAACGCCGTTGGCCTCCAAGCAGACCGTGGTAATGCCTGCTTCCGTAATGATGATGCCCAAAGGCAATGTATCATAATCCTTATTGCTGCGGAAGAAGGGGATGTCCACCAAAATCAGAATTTGGTCATCCTCCACTTCGATACGGGATTTTTCTTCCTCGTCCAGTGCGGCGCTCAAAAAATCCATTTGAATGCCGGTGGCAGCAGCGATTTCCACCAGCTCGTCTTCAGAGGGCGCCACTATGTCCAGCCAATAGCCTTTTTCTAGCTGGTCCAGCTCGATTTCATCCAGACCATTATCGGTACTTTTTACAATTTTGTACATAGTGAACCCTCCTTTCCTAATACTCCCTAGATGGTGATTGCTTACAGAACAGACTTAATAGCCAGGGACAACTGGTCGGCGCAGCTGGTGCCGCGCATGCCGCATTGATTGCCGGCCAGCAGATCGGCGATTTCCCGGGCATCCTTGCCCTCCACCAGCTTGCTAATCGCGATTAAATTGCCGGGGCAGCCGCCGGTGAAGTGTACGTTGTGCAGCTTGCCATCGACAATATCAAAATTTATTTTGCGGGAGCAGACTCCCTGGGGTGTATATTCAAACATCACATTCCCTCCAATACATATAACACACATAACAAGTTTCGACAAGAAAGAGGAAAATCCTTTTTCTTGGGGACGGGACCGGGAAAATTTTCCGTAAAATTTTCCGTAATCTGTTTTAGGTTGGTCCAGGAAAATTATCGCAGGCTTTTTACGGTAAAGTCTTTTTTTTATCCTTAATAGTTGATATAATAAAAGGTAATTTATTGCCGTGTAGTATGGTAGTAAGGGCCCCTTGGGGCATATCGTGCGTGCGTTGTAGCATGGAAGAAAGGTAGTGTATTTTATGTCTATTCAGTTGTTCATTGTGTGTGCCTACATCGCCTTGTTGTTTGGCATCAGTTTTTGGGTTAAAAAGAGAGCTGACGCAGGTTCTACGGCCTTTCTCCTGGCCGGCCGCAAGCTGACCACTCTTTTGGTAGCGGTCAATGTTACGGGTTTGGCAGTTGGTGCTGCTTCTACAGTTGGCGTGGCTCAAAGAGCCTTTGGAGTGGGCCTATCCGCAGGCTGGTATAACGGTGCCTGGTCCATTGGTGCCATTGTGATGGGCCTAGTGGCAGCGGGCAAGCTGCGCTCTATGAAGGTTTCCACCATTCCGGAATTCTTCGAAAACTATTATGATACCAAAGGACGCTTAATCGGCGCTATCGGCCTGATCATTATCATGGGTGTTATCACCTCCCTGCAGTATATGGCAGGCGGTGCGATTCTCTCCTCCCTGCTGCCCAATATCTTTACCTTCAAAACTGGTATGATTATGAGTGCAGCAGTATTCATCGGTATTACCTTGATTGGTGGACTGTGGTCCTCCGGTCTGTCCAACATCGTCAGCGTAACCCTGATTTATGTAGGTATTATTTATTCTGCTACTCAGTCCGTGGCTAATGTGGGCGGCTGGGATGCCATGGTAGCCAAGCTGCCCAATGCGGAGATTATGGCTTCTCCCATTGCTGGTTTGCCTCTGGCAGTTATTATTGGTAACATCATCGTTATGATTACCCAAACCATTACTGCCCAAGGTCCCGTGCAATTTGCCTGCGCTGCTGAAAACGCTAAGTCCGCTCGTAATGGTTATTTGCTGGCCGGCCTGATGATTTTCCCCGTTGGCTTCATTTGCGCCGTTGTGGGCGTGGTGGCCAAGGTTATGTTCCCGGAAATGCCCATGAGTCAGGCTGCTTTGGCTATGCCTAAGGTTATTATGAGTCTTGATCCCCTGGCCGGTGGTGTTACCCTGGCTGCTATGTGGGCTGCGGATGTATCCACTGCCTGCGCTATTTTGATGGGCACAGCAACACTGTTTACCCAGGATATTTATAAACGCTTCATTAATCCTGGCGTAGCTGAGGCCAAGGCCGTTGTTATCAGCCGTATGGCTGTTGTTATTGTGGGCCTGGTAACTCTGTGGTTTGCCTTCAATGCAGCTGGTATCGTAAGAACCATGATCGCTGGCCTGTCCATGACCACTGCGCTGACCTGCGTTTTCTTCTTTACCATTTGGGCTCCTAGCGTTTGCCGTCGCAGCTCCGCCTTCTGGACCACCTTGGTGGGCATTATCGGTATGGTGCTGTGGTACATGCCCGGCAGCCCCATTCAAGGATTGAAGCCTGTTTTTGCTAATGAAGTAATTTATTTTGAATGGCCCATTTGTATTGCAACCTTCCTTTTAGTATCCGTATTGGATAAGGAAAAGATTAAAGAGGTTGTTATGGTCGAAGAAAAGGATTGATATTATGCACGAAAATGCCAAAATCTCTTTGAATAGTATTGATATTGGTCGCGCCGCCCTGCATATTGCCCTTACGGCTAACCGCGCTGAGGAAATGCGGCTCAAGGAGCGTTTGGCCGGGCAGGGAATTAGAGCCACTGCGGTGGATTTTGGTGGCGAATTTATTCCTTCCATTGTGAAGATTATTGAACGGGCTGTGGTTGCTGCCCAGCGCCAGGGCTTGGTGACCGAAACCCATGTGGGTGCCGGTGCTGTGGCCGGTGCTGCTCACGAGGCTTTGGAGCAGGTAAAGAATAAGGCTGTGGGCTTTAATGTGGGCGGCAAAATTGGCATTGCCCGCTGTGGCGAGCATCTTTGCGTAGCCATTTATATGGGCGTAGGCGTTCTGAATCTAAATGAAATGTGCGTGGGCCTTGCTCATCGTAGCTTGGCCAGCGACGAATAGGAGGGCTTGCAGCTTATGAATTTGATTGATATTATTGGTCCGGTGATGATTGGTCCTTCCAGTTCTCACACGGCGGGGGCGGTGCGCCTAGGCCTTTTGGCGGCCAGCATTTTGGGAGGCCAGCCGGTGCAGGCAGAAATTAATCTGCATGGCTCCTTTGCCGAAACCTATCAGGGACACGGCACGGATATGGCCCTGTTAGCCGGGCTGATGGGCTGGACGCCGGATGACGAGCGCATTCCTGAAGCCGAAAAATATGCTAAGGAAGGCGGTCTTACATATTCCTTTAAAAAAATTGATTTGGGCAACATGGCCCATCCCAATACAGTGCTGTTTAAGCTGACCAGTGCCAGCGGCAGCTACTGCGAAATCATGGGCTCTTCCGTGGGCGGTGGGCAGGTCAAGGTAACGGAAATTGACGGCTTTCCCGTGGAACTGACCGGTCGTTTGCCGGCTATTTTGACGGTGCATATTGATACCCGGGGCGTTATTGCCTTGGTGACCAGCACTTTGGCCAATGCCGGTGTGAATATTGCCACCATGCGTCTTTTCCGCAGTAACAAGGGTGGTATGGCCTCCATGGTTATTGAATGTGACGAGGCAGTGCCCCAGGAGATTTTAAATCTCATCGGTGCCCTGCAGCAAATTGAGTCGGTGCGTTTTATCGCCAGTGTTTTGTGAGGTGTAGGCTGATGAAAAAAGAGATGCTTTCCTTAAACGGCTGGATTGACGAAGCAACGCGCTGGCAGCAATCCTTAGATGAATTTTTAATTGATTACAACATGCGGGAGCTGGAATGCTCTGAAGAGGATTTATTGGCCAAGATGCAGGACATGCTCAAGGTGATGGAAAAATCCGTGGAGTACGGCCTCACCGGCGTACGCTCCCACAGTGGCCTGACCGGCGGCGATTCCAAGCGACTGGTTGAGGCTGCCATGGGTGAGCATTTTGTGAGCCTGCTGGGGGAAAAGGCTATGGACGCAGTGATTTACGCCATGGCAGTTGGCGAGTGCAATGCAGCCATGGGGCGTATTGTGGCTGCTCCCACGGCTGGTGCCAGCGGCGTGCTGCCGGGGGTGTTCTTCTCCCTGAAAAAGCATTGTCAGCTCAGCGATGAGGTTTTAGCCCGGGGGCTGGTGGTAGCCGGCAGTATCGGCATGGTTATTGCGGAGCGTGCCTCCCTGGCTGGCGCTACTGGCGGCTGTCAGGCGGAGTGCGGCAGTGCGGCGGCCATGGCCGCGGGAGCGGCAGTTGCTATGCTGGGTGGCAGTGCCCAGCAGGTGGGCACCGCTGTGGCCATTGTCTTCAAAAACATTCTGGGCCTAGTTTGCGACCCGGTGGCAGGCCTGGTAGAGGTGCCTTGCATCAAGCGTAACGGTGCCTGTGCCTTGCAGGCCCTCTTAGCCGCTCAGCTGGCTCTGAGTGGTATTAGTAGCTTCATTAACGCAGATGAGGCTATTGACGCGATGAAAAGCGTGGGGGATAGCCTTCCCTGCGCTTTAAAGGAGACCGCAGGAGGTGGCATGGCTACCACACCCACGGCCTTGGCTTGGGCGAAGCAATACTTTGCCGGAGCTCATAAATAATTTTTCTTATCTTTTTAAAGGAGTGAATTATTATGAAGGTTATTGCAAGTGACAAAGCACCCAAGGCTTTAGGACCCTATTCTCAAGCTATTTTGGTGGGCAGCACCCTGTACATGTCCGGTCAGATTGCTATCAATCGTGCCACCGGCGAGTTTGTGCAAAGCAGTATTGAAGCTGAAACAGAGCAAATCATGCACAATCTGGAGGCAGTTTTGGATGAGGCTGGCTACGGCTTCATGCATGTGGTAAAGACCACTATTTTTGCTACTGATATTAAGGACTTTGAAGCTATCAATGGCGTGTATGCTAAGTATTTCAAGAGCAATCCTCCGGCTCGCTCCTTTGTGCAGGTGGCAGCCCTTCCTAAAGGTGCTAGGGTAGAAATCGAAGCCATCGCTTATAAGTAAATGTCTATAAGGTACGACCTTCTTCGTCAGGGCTCCTAGGAGTACTAAATTGCTTATAAGTGAGCGGCTATAAGGCATCATCTACTGCGCAAATGCTCCTAGGAGTATTATTCATACGCCGTCGTCGCATTTGCTTGTATCTAATACCTTCTAGCCGCTCATAATGTAATTCTGTAAAATTAATTACTTTTTTTTCCAAAAAAGGGTTGACGAGTGACTGCTAATATAGTATAATAACATTCGTCGCCAAGCTATTGAGTTTGGAAACAATTTGGTGGCTGTGGTGAAGTGGTTAACACGGCGGATTGTGGCTCCGTTACGCGTGGGTTCGACTCCCACCAGTCACCCCACCTAAAGGATGCCAGTCATTCTGAGGTTAACCATTCAATCTTGATTGGGGCGTAGCCAAGTCGGTAAGGCACGGGACTTTGACTCCCGCATGCGTTGGTTCGAGTCCAGCCGCCCCAGCCATGTGATTCACTAGCTCAGTCGGTAGAGCACCTGACTTTTAATCAGGGTGTCCGGGGTTCGAATCCCCGGTGAATCACCAACGCAAATACACCGTCCATGGTAACATGGACGGTTTTTGTTTTGGCTGTTTATGTTGTAGATTGGTTGGAAAATGCGTAAAAAAGAAGGTAGAACTAAGCTTATGCGCTCGGTTCTACCTTTTTGTTTGCAGGAATATAGGGAATGCTATTTATTGGCTTTTTGGACAGTTATGTAGCTTTGGTAGGTATCAGCAATTTTGTTCAATTGCTCGTTATTAGCTCCGCTATTGCCTCTTCCGTACACTAAATTCATGCCCATATAAGCATCCTGCTGCGTTTTAAAGGAATATGTTACTGTATTGTTGGTGCTATCATATGTGGCAGTGACGGACTGACCTTGGTACTGGGTATTACCTTTGTTTTTGGTAGCATAGGTAGCATTGGATGTTGCACTCATATCACCGGTATCTAAACCAGCCTTATTTTTGGAATTATCATTGTCCCAAACTAACAGGCAGAGTTCGAATTTGTCTTGTTCGAGACCTGTTTGCTTAGAAAATTCCTTTAAGTCAACAACAATCTCGTAGTCTTGGTTGGACTCCAATTTTATCAATTTGTCATTACCTAATTCAGTACCCAAGCCTGCAACGGCAACGCGGTCGGAATATTCCTTTGAGGCTTGATTTGCTGTGTCGCCAATCAAAGCAGCATGCGCAAGACCAACACTATTACCCTTAAGTACATTCGTATTACCGCCCAGCAAGGCAATAACTCTGTTGGTTATGTGCACGATGGGGTCCTTAAAGTTGTCCTCATAGAAAAAGCTAGTGGCAACGCTGGCAATAAAGGCCAAGATGACTGTATATTCAATTATTGCACTGCCACGACGATTTAATATTTTCAAAATACCCTCCTGTATAACGACGTATTGTTTCCTGATATTATAACGAAATTTCTTACGTTTATCAAGGAAAAATGTATATAGAAATATTCAGACTAAACATAGTTTATGTTTTATATTTTGTGAATATATCATATTATCTGATTGGGGCGTAGCCAAGTCGGTAAGGCACGGGACTTTGACTCCCGCATGCGTTGGTTCGAGTCCAGCCGCCCCAGCCATGTGATTCACTAGCTCAGTCGGTAGAGCACCTGACTTTTAATCAGGGTGTCCGGGGTTCGAATCCCCGGTGAATCACCAACGCAAATACACCGTCCATGGTAACATGGACGGTTTTTTGTTTTGTCTGCTTATGTTGTTGATTGGTTGGGAAATGCGTAAAAAAGAAGGTAGAACCAGGCTTATGCGCTTGGTTCTACCTTTTTGTTTGCATGTAGATGGGGAATGTTAGTTGGTTTTCTTTTGTAGAGTTACGTATTTTTGGTAGTTGTCAGCGATGGTTTTCATATCAGCATCAGAGGCTAGCTCATCTATGTTTTTTTTATAGGTTAAATTCATGCCGAAATAAGCTTTATCCTTAGTTGTAAAAGTACAGGTCATAGTCTTATTTGTAGTATCTCTGGATACGGTTACTTTACTGTCTTTATAAGGATTGGTATCGCTTTGCAAACGGTTGCAGCTATATTCTTCTTCGGTTTTTCCAAACAATATGTCACCGCTGTCTAAGTTAGCCTAGGGATTAGGATTATATGTCACCCAAAGAAAAAAGCAATCTCCAAATTCATCAAAGTCTTTAATGCCAGCATTTTGAAATCCTTTTAAGTCAATTACTAATTCGTATTCTTGGTTCGAATCTAGTTGTACCAATTGCTTATTAGCATCAGTGCTATTAGCTCCTGCTATTGCTACATGCTCTTTGTAGCTCGTGGACTGGTTATCTTGGTCACCTCGCAATGCGACATTCATAAAACTTTTAGTATTATCTACTAGCAAATTAGGATTACCGCCCAGCAAGGCAATAACTCTGTTGGTTATGTGCACGATGGGGTCCTTA
>CAMFZA010000071.1 GCA_946002345.1 uncultured Phascolarctobacterium sp.
TGCTCACTATTAGGCGAAACAGTTAAGCCTGCGCCAAAGCGTTTGACAAAAGCTTCCATTACCTCCACAGGCTGCAAATTATCCTTGCCTGCATACAAAATTTCTGTAGGAAAAGGCCACTTATTTATGGGATGCTGCAGCACGTATTGGTAATAATCCCAATCCAGGGTTTCAAAAGGAGTAGCTACCTTTTTTTCTTGCTCCAATCTTGCTTCAGAAACATCAAACCAAAGCATCATCTGCCTTATCAGCCAGGGCATGTCAATAATGGGTGATTGAAGCAGGCACTTTTTAAAAGGCTTATCAGCATAAGCATGAAGGGCAAAGAAAGCGCCTAAGCTACATGCAAAAAGACTGACATTCTGCCATTTATCGAAAGCAAAAGTTGCGATTTTTTCTAAATCCTTTATCCCCTGCCAAATATCACAGGGCTCAGGAGCATCCTTCCTTTCCCCATGCTTTGGTAAATCAAAGCTTAAGGTTTGATACCCCTTTTCCTCCGCTACTTCGGCAAAACTTTCGGCATATTCTTTATATCCCTGCTTACCATGCACATAAATATAGATTTTATCAGAAGGCTCTCCCCACAGCACAGCAGGAATGTCTTCTACAGCAAACTTTTCCATTAACATTTTATTTTACAAATTACCTCTCTAGGGCTCCCTGCCAACGGGAAATACCGCCAAAGTCCTGCACATCTTTATAGCCCAAGCCACGCAAAGCATCGGCAGCGAAAGCGCTACGGCGACCCCTCCGGCAATAAACAATGATGGGCTTCTCTTTTTCAGGCAACATGCCGGCCGCCTTTTGCTCCACCTGATCGTAAGGCAAAAGCACCGCCCCTGCAATATGTCCTTCGGCAAATTCCTCAGGAGTACGCACATCTAACAGCACAAAATTCTCTTTCTTGGCCAGTTTAGCTTGCAATTCTTCATAGCTGACCAAACCGCTTTTGCCGCCACCAAAGCCAAAAATAAACAATCCTGCTACCGCAAGAGCGGCAATAACTAAATATTTACGCATACAAATACCTCCTCGTATCAACCCGTACTGTTAACCTAAGCAGCTAGCATCTTATTCCGCTACCTTATCGCCCCTCTGCACCACCTCAAACCGATACTTCTGCTGGATATCAGGGTACTTTTCCCTATCCACCTCGCTCATAAACATAGCATAGGGTCTAGCGCAAGTCTTGAACGGCGGGTAAAGAGCCTCATATACCACAAGCATCTCCTCCGTTTCACTATGATGTGCAAAAGCAATGATTCTGTAAAGATACTCTGTTGCCGGATTTTCGATAGTTTCCCGCTTAAAATGCTTTACTATATCACCAATATGCAGTTCTCTTGTCATTGTACTTCAACTCCATGTATACAAATATTCGCCAGCTATAGCAAGCTTGTTACCAACCTCTTGCTTTAATTATAACACGAAAGCAGCTCCACATATACATTTAATGCTCCAAATTATGATATAATAAAAAGAAAATCATCCCCTTTCCCGAGGAGGCGTTTACATGCTTAAGACAATCTCCAAAGCCCTTTTCGTACTGACTCTCGCTGGACTAATGCTGTGCTCACCGCTGCCTTCAGCACAAGCCGCCAATAATGCTTTCTATTACATTAGTGCTGAAACTGACTATAATCCTAAGGAGCCCATTTACGTTGTGGGCCACAAGGAACCGGATACGGATACGGTTTGTTCCGCCATTGCTTATGCCAACCTGCTGCAAGCTTTGGACTATGATGCCAAGGCAGTGCTGCCAGGCAAGCTCAACGCTGAAACCAAATATGCTTTACAAAAATTTGGTGTTCCTATTCCGGAGAGCTTAGATAATGCCCAAGGCAAGCAGTTCGTCCTAGTTGACCACAGCCTGTATAGCCAATCCATCGCCGGCATGCCTCAAGCAAGAGTTTTGGCCGTGCTGGACCATCACACCCTGGGCGATATTAAAAACGCAAACCCCATCACCTATATCGCTAAGCCCATTGGTGCCACTGCTTCCGTTGTTTTTTATGAATTTGAAGCCCAAAAGGTAAAAATTTCTAAGCACGTAGCGGGACTGCTTTTATCCGCTATCTGCTCGGACACCATTGGCCTCAAATCCCCCACCACCACGGACTACGACAGGCTGGCGGTCAAAAAACTTATGAAACTAAGTAAGGTTAAGAATTTGCGAGCCTATAGCAACGAGCTGCTGGAGGCCGGCAATATCTATTCCAGCCTTAGCCCTGAAGAATTAGCTCACTATGATTACAAGGTCTATACCGTTGGCACCAAACGCATAGGCATCGGTCAGCTGCACTCCACCAATCCTGAGCAGCTTGCAGTCTTAGAAAAAGAGCTACTTGCCTACATGCAGGAAAATTTTGCTAGCTTTGGCGTGGATATGTACTTTATGATGCTCACTAATCTAGATAGCTTTGCCACTAAGCTCCTTTGCTTTGGCGACAGCTCCCTAGCTACTGCCCAAAAAGCCTTTGGCCAAGCAAGTGACACCATTATTCTTCCTAATGCAGTATCAAGAAAAAAACAGGTTGTGCCACCACTACAAAAAGCACTACAATAGCACAAAAACAGGACTTTAGAGTATTATCATCATCGAAATCTCTAAGGTCCTGTTTTTCATCTTTCTATTCAATTACCACTTAAACAAGCCTTTCTAAACTCTCTTCTCTCATTTTTACAACTTTTGATAAAAAAAGGTGATGAAAGCTTATCCTTAAGCAACTTCGTTTTACTCCCTATAAAACTCATCCAAAATAAACTCCACACTCTCACTCCACATCAAGGTTGCTGGTGTTTGCAAGCACCAATAGGTATGGCTTTTAGAAAACAAAAGATATGCCTCATCAAAGGAAATACCATCTTTATCAGCTATTGCCTGCACAACTCTGCGAATTGTTTCATAAATATCTAGGGTTAAATCCATGCCCTTATATACATATTTACTGGTCAATTGTGTACCTCCTCACTAGCTTAATAAATCTTAACGCTTTCGGAGTATTTAAACAAAGCTGATCATTTACTTTGCAGCCCTCTCTAGCATATCTTCAGCAAATTCTTCAGCTTCATCTAGGTCAAGCATATGCAATACAGAATATTGAGAACGAATAGCAGAAATAATATCGTGCTGATTAAACAACGTGATTACATCAGCTACCATTAAGCCATGCTTTTGAGCATATCCCTCTACTGCTGCTATTACGAGAAAGTTACAATCTTTAACATCTTGCTCAGACACGATATTTCACCTCTCATGTCTTTTACTGTATTACACAGTATTATGAAAAAAGTAACAACGCAAGCTAATCATTAAGGTTATAAAAAATACTCTCACTGCTCAATTTACAACCTTTTTACAACTTTTGATTGGCAAAATGCACGCTATTATGCTAAAATGTGCTCAACTACAGATTTTAGCATAATGGCGAAAACCCGCATGGTTGCGGCGTTTTCCCCATATTTACGGAGGTTTCGAAAGGTGCACAAAATACTATTCATATGCCACGGCAATATATGTAGATCCCCCATGGCGGAGTTTTTATTAAAGGATATTGTGCGTAAGCGTGGTCTTGCCCATGAGTTTGAAATTGCCAGCGCTGCTACCAGTCGAGAAGAAATCGGTAATCCCGTCCATTATGGCACGAAGCATAAGCTGGCGCAGCTGGGCATTAGCGTGGCCGGCAAAACAGCACGCCAGGTAACCGCTCGCGATTATCGCTATTATGATTTACTGCTTGTTATGGACAATAACAATATGCGTAACATGCGACGTCTTTTAGGAGAAGATGTGGATAATAAGGTGCATCTCCTTTTAGATTATACCCCTCGCAAAGGTCAAAGCATCGCCGACCCTTGGTATACAGGCGATTTTGACATTACCTATGACGATATTATGGAGGGGCTTGCAGGCCTCTTGCAACAGCTTGGCTACTAAAAAACCGCGGGCACAACACCCGCGGTTTTTTTACTCCACAACCACAGCAGTTCCGCTCACGCTGACCATGAGCATACCGTTCTTTTCGCCAAGCACTTCATAATCCACATCCACACCCACAACAGCATTCGCACCCATCTTTTTGGCGCGATGCAGCATCTCTTCCACAGCTTTATCACGGGCATCAGCCAGTTCATTTTCATAGGTACCGCTGCGACCACCAACGATATCGCGCAAGCCATCCATAAAGTCTTTGATGAAGTTTACACCGGACACAACCTCACCAAAAACTATTCCTTTGTACTCAACGATTCTTTTACCCTCAAAACCAGGCGTAGTAGTAATTAACATAATATTTCCTCCTATCATTTTAATGCATGCTAACACTTTATCCCATGGCACTCATTTATCTCTTTGTCCATTAAACAATACCACAAACCTAAGCTCTTGTCATGGAAAAATTTTACCCATCAAAAGCAAAAAGCAGGACTTTGGAAACCAGCAAAGCTTCTAAAATCCTGCTTCTTTTTGCGATTATAAATCTTTGCAGATTCTTTTACCTTGGTAATAGGCTTCACTAAGCCCCAGCTGCCACGCTTAGCGGCATTGAGCTTCTTCTGTTCCTTTTTAGATAGCTTTTCATAGGCAATAAATTTTTCCATCTCATATCCTCCATTTTATGAAAGAGCGACCTTTGGCTAAGCCTTAGGCCGCCCTTTATATTAACAAGGCTACTACATATTCATTAGCACCGCTAGAACTGACCAAGATAAACGTGTTGGCGTGTTATCGCAGTTAGCTGTTGGCGTTTGTTGTTGTTAGCGGTTTTCTTGAGTATTGCTTTGAGAGCATCCGCATTTGGACCTTTGAGGTTGCGATCTTTATCCCCCATCCCTCTTCACTGACGTTTATACTCCTTTTTATTGCATGGATGAAAAAGATTTCATCAAGTAGATAACATTGTTTTCGATACAAGTATCTTGAAGATATCCCGTCCATCTAACAAGTCGCTAACAATATCGTTCACCCTATTAAGCTGTAATTTAACTTACATATTCCTCCAAATGCTTATAAATATAATCAAGGTCCGCAGTCACAGGGAAAGCGGGCTCTGCTTATTTAGGAAGCCGTGAAGTCAATGCTGCCGCCTCAATGGCATCACTCAAATCATTGGCCTCCTCCTTTAGCTACTCATAGGCAGCAAGAGCCTTGGTCACTACTTCCTTATCCGGTCGGTGGGTTACGGTAATGGTATAGGCAGCCAGCACCTTTTCGGTACCTTGGGTAAAGTTCAGGCTGGCAGTATTATTGTATTCCTCCTCCACCTTGCGCCCCAAGGCCTGGCACTGCACCACCAAATCACGCAAATCGCTGGCCTTCAGCACCGCCGCATCATAGCTCAGTCCCTCAGCACCAATCTGCATCCTGTCCTTCACCTGGGAAATAGCGGTCGCAAGCTTTACCCTGCAGCTGGTCAAATACTCGTAAACAGCAAGCAATCTGGCGAAATCATAGCCCCGCACATTCTTGCTCTTTCTAACCTTAAGCTCATCGCTATAGGTTTTATTGGCATCATTAAAGTAAAAGTTGAGTTCGGAGCGTTTGTGGTTCTCCTCCACCACCTCAAACTTCTCATCATCCATGGCGTCATTCACAATCTCTTGTTGAATACATCTAATCAATCTTTGGTACTGAAATGCTTTCTTCAAATTCATGCTAACACCTCATCTCATGACACTCATTTAATCATTTATCTCTTTGCTGATTAAATAATACCATAGTAATGAGATGTAATCATGGAAAAAAAGTTGCGCACTAAAGCTGCTAGCCCTGTTTAGATTGTACTTCGAATCCCCAGCTGCTCTTACGGCCTCTCTTTAAGAAGCTCACCAAAGCATACGGGTTCTCTACCCTACATAGTCGGGCCAAAACTCAACACCCGGTACACCATCTCTATCTCATCGTTTTTATCATAAAAAACAGTGAGCAGATAATGCGTGTCATCAAGCTTTTCCGTTTCCTTGGCCAAGTCGGAAAAATGCATCAGGGCCCGCATCATGGTGTGGCGCTCGTCCACCAGCTCAAGCACCAGCTTTTCCTGAGGCAAAGCAGCTTGAAGCAGTTCTTTTTCCCAAGGTCCGCCTAATTCCACAGTAATAATCTTAGCTAAATTCAAAGTAACTTGCTTATGCCCTACCATACCCTGCAAACGAAACTTATCATCCTTGGCCGAATATTCCAAGGTCATGGGCACCAAATTCGTCCATACAATGACATTATCCTTATTGGTGCGATAGGATGCATCGATGGCCAAATGGTTTTTGATAGCCTGCAGCATCTGGCGGAAATTTTCCCTATACCGTGCGCTTTTATAATCGTCACCATCTACAAAACGGTCAAAAAATACGAACTGCTCCGGTCTATACAAAGGCTCCACATCCTCAAGTGCCTTCTCTTCCTTGGCTAGTTCATCATCCGTAAAAAATAAGCGCACCCGTTCATCAAGTAATACTGCTTTAAGCCACTTTTTTTGCAGGAGTGTCAAGGGCATGGACGGCTTGTGGTTTAAAGGGGACTTGAGCTCCTTAGTCAAAAGCAACCACCTTGCATCCGTCAAAGCAGGCAGTAGCTCCAGTCCAGTTTCCTCATAGCCATCTTTGTATACGATTCTATTCAGCTGCTCCAAAGTTAGTCCGTCCCTTGTAGCTTTGCCTAAAATATCAGCAACTATATTATAGTAGGTTCCATATACTTCGCTAAAAATATCACTCATGCCCG
Source organism: uncultured Phascolarctobacterium sp. (assembly GCA_946002345.1). GTDB lineage: Bacteria > Bacillota > Negativicutes > Acidaminococcales > Acidaminococcaceae > Phascolarctobacterium_A. The sequence continues at coordinate 6,719 of CAMFZA010000071.1, forward strand.
TCACCTGCCTTGCCCAAGCCATACATTGCATACACTGCCTCTAAATCCTGCCAAAAACGCTCCTCGATCTTCTTATTGCTGCAAGTAAAGCTTTCAATCCTGCCAATAAAAGTGCGCAGCCAGGGGAGCATCTCCCCCGCATCCCGCACGTCGGCAGTGAATTGATAGCATCCTTCAGCTAACTCCCTAACCTTGCCGCAGCGCTTTTCCCTTTCCAGACACTGCAAAATATAGGGTTCATCCTCACCGACACGCACAACAAGCTCAACATGATCCAGGTTAATCTTTCCGTTTTCTAAGGGAATGTTCACGGACACACCCCACAGATGTCGCTCCATTTCCTCCGCCTGAGCTAAAAATTTGTCATAAACCGGCAAATACCTAGGCTCCAACACCTGCTCTAAATTGTCCAAGCGGCAGAAAATTATTCTTTTCGCCTTAAAAAACCAGCCCATCACATACCGGCGACCGCTCTGCGTGCTAACATAAATCTTTAAAGGCAGCATACGCATGCTGATACGCTTGCCGTCATCAGTACAGCTGGCAAGTCTAACAGTCTGCTTCTTTTGTATAGCCTCTAATAAATCTACCAGCACATCACTTTCCAAGGCATGCAATAGATAGTGATGCTTATAGCTAAAAATATTAACTTCTTCCCTAAATTTATCCTCCAAAAAGCTACCCACAGCACCCACGGGGCTGGTTTCAGCAAAAAAGCTAACTGCCTCATGCCAATGATTTAAAGCTACTCTATCCTTACTACGGCTGTAGAAAAGCTCACGTCCCCGCTTTTCCGCTACAATAAGCCCTAGCTTCACATATTCGGCTAATTTCTTACGCACAGTAGATGTATCTACCGTTCCTGCATCAGCAAAATGGCTCAAATAATCATAGTCAAGATGCTCCACCAGTTCATTCAAACTCATGCTTACCCCATCCTGCAGCATATCCAAAAGATAAAAATGCAGCATGATATCCCTGGAAGTAAAGGATTTGGCCTTTAGAGCCTTGTAAAAAGGATTATGCTTGATTTTGCGGCTGTCCACGGAAATAAAGCAACGCTTGCCCTTAGCGTTTTGACGAAAGCACATATAATCAGCCAGCCAGCTTTCAATGCGACGGCGGTCATTATCGTAGGTACGGCCACTTTTATCATTAAAATCAGCCTTGCTTTTAAAGCCATACACATAAAAATCCCGCATCACCATTA
>CAMFZA010000072.1 GCA_946002345.1 uncultured Phascolarctobacterium sp.
GTTTGTGGCGCTTTTGGGTCACAACGGCAGCGGCAAAACTACTCTGAGCCGTCTTTTTATGGCGTTGTGCCATCCCCGCAGCGGCCAGATTTTAGTGGACGGCGAGGATATTGTTAAATACGAGCCGGCGGATTTGGCGGATAAAATTGGCTATGTTTTCCAAAACCCCGATTTGCAGATTTTAGAGGATACTGTTTTTGACGAGGTGGCTTATGGTCCTAGGGCGAAAAAGCTCACCGAGGAGACCATTAAACGCCAGACAACGGAGGCCTTGGAGGCTATGGGTCTGACGGAGCTAGCAAATGAGTATCCCCGCCTCTTGAGCTTTGGTCAAAAGCGTCGCTTGGGCGTGGCTGCGGCTCTGGCCTTGAATCCCCGTACCCTGATTTTGGACGAAATCACCAATGGTCAGGATGCCTTGGAAAAAGAGGGCATGATGGAATATTTAAAGGCCATCAACGAAAAGCGTGGCATCACTGTAGTGCTTATTTCCCATGATATGGATATTGTGCGCCGTTACGCTAAGCGTGCCATTGTGCTGCACAATGGTCGCAAGGTGTATGATGGCACACCGACAGAGCTCTTTGATGGCAGTCAGCCTGTGGAGCGCTGGGGACTGCGTCGCCCCACGGTAGCCGCTTTGGCTTCTGCCTTGGGCGTGAATGCCGCCACTGCTGCGGAATTTGTGAATGCTGTAACAAAGGAGGTCGAATAAGATGAAATTGACCGCCTTTACGAAAATCATCGTTACCTTGGCCATTACCGCCTGGGTATTTATTCTGCCCTTGGAGGCTGTGGCCACCATTTTGGTGCTGCAGCTGGCACTCCTCTTATACATCAAGCATGACCGCATGACCATGGCTGCCATCGGTGGCCTGGCCGTGTTCACGGGCATGATGATCTTGCTACAGCTGCTCTTTGGTTCGCCGCTATCCGTGGCTTTGTTTGGCGGCCTGCGCATGCTGGTAATGACCATGGCCTTTTTGTGCCTGTTGGCTGCTACCCGTATTCAGGATATTGCCAAGGCGCTGGTGGACCGCTTCCGCATGCCCTGCGAGTACGCCTTCATGCTGACCACGGCCCTGCGCTTTGTGCCGAACTTCCTTACCGACAGCGAAATTACGCTGGATGCCCAAAGCTGCCGTGGCTATTCCAATCGTGGCAATATTATTAAACGCTTTTTAGCCTATCTGGTTGTTATTCGTCCGCTGGTTATGCGTGCGGTGGCCAAGTCTGAAACGCTGGCTCTGTCCATGGAGCTGAAGGGCTTTGGCAGCAATACCTATAAGAATATGCCCTCTGAGCCCCTGGGCTTGGGTGATGTGCTGGTGCTTTTGCTGACCGTAATTTTGAGCACCTATCCCTTCTGGAAAAAGTACTTGTTGTGCCAATAAGTTCTAGTATTAAAATTTATGAATGTGACTGCCTGTGTCGGTGTTTTGCTGGCACAGGCAGTTTTTGTTTACTTAATTTCTGTGATACTTTTGTGAATGGGAGCCTGTTAAAATCTATAATGAATGATAGTATGCTGAGCAAGCAGGCTACTTAAGCTGCAACAAAGGTAAAATTATTTATTTATCATAAAAATGATGATTGTAAATTGACAGAGATAGCTATATAATAAAAAGCGGGGTATTGTAGAGATAGACAAAAGTCGGTCCCATGCTCTGATAAATTGCTTTAGAGGTGCCTTATGAAAATGTATAAAAAACACATGGCTTCTTTAGTAACACTAGCTTGTCTTGTGGCCAGCAGTGCGGCTTTGGCTGCTCCTTATGATGATGTTCCCAACCCGGTTAAGGGTGATGCAGGCATTCAAATGAACCGCATGCGCAATTATTTGGAGCGAGAGCGGGTGAATCGCCAAATCGCCGAGGATAGGGCTGCGGCGAAAAATAAGGTGGAAACAGAAAGCTCCAAGCAGGCTGCCCAAGGGGAAGCGATTACCTTTGAGCTGAAAAGGATTGTTACGGATGAGTCCGCCGTGCTCACCGATGCAGAGCTGGATGCTATTATTAAGCCCTATGAGGGGCAGCAGGTCCAGCTTAGTGATATTTATACCATTGTAGACAAAATTAACGCTTTGTATAGCGAAAAGGGTTATGTAACCTGTCGTGCCTTTTTGCCGCCCCAGACCATTGAAGATGGCACGGTGAAGCTGCTTTTGATAGAAGGTAAGACTGGTAATACCCTTGTCGCTGGCAATAAATATACGAAAACAAAATATATTACTAATCGTCTCCACTTGGCAGAGGGTGAGATTGCCAACGTGAAGCAGCTGAATAAGGATTTACTGCTGTTCAATGCTACCAACTCCACCCAGCTGCGCATTGTGCTGAAGGCAGGGGAGAAGCCCGGTACCACTGATTACGAAATCACTGTCTACGAGCCTAAGCGGGATAACTGGACGATTTTTGAGGACAATGCAGGCAGCGAAAGCAGTGGTGAGTATCGCACGGGACTTTTCTTTAATACTAAGAGCCTTTCCGGTAATTGCGATGCCTTGAGCTTTGGTACTGTGCTCAGCGAGGGCACCAAGGCAGCCAATGTGATGTACAGCCGCAGCCTGGGCCGCAGCGGTACCAAAATGAATTTGCTGTACAGCACCAATGCTACTGAGGTGGTTAAGGGTGATTATGAAGATAAAATTAAGGGCCATGCCAATTCTTATGCCATTGGCTTGGTGCAACCCTTGCTGGTAAACGAAACTACTCGCACCGAGTTAAGCCTTGATTTCAATCGCCAAAGCTCTAAAACAGATTGGCTAGAGGGCTTTAGACGTAACATGGTGGACGATACTGTGCAGGATGTAACCTTGGGCTTTGCTATGACCAATTATGGTGCCAGCCATGTCTTCTACCAAAAGCATAGCTATGTAAGTGGATATAGCGAAAGTACGCCGGACATGTTTAATGAGCGCAGCCAAAACTTTGGCTTCTATGAATTCAACAGCATGTACCAAAAGCTTTATGCTGCCGGCCAGATGTGGAACCTGCGGGCAGATGCCCAATGGAGCGGTAGTGAGGGCATGGTTAGCTCCCGTCAGTTCTACATGGGTGGCATGTATAGCGTGCGTGGCTATAAAGAAAACTATCTAGGCGGCGACAGCGGCTTCACCTTTAGCGCTGAATACGCTGTGCCGGTGCTTAATAAGAACACCAGTGCCTTCACCTTCTTTGATTATGGTCATGTTTATGGCAATGGTCAGAGTGATGACCAGCATAATGTTTTGGCTAGCGTGGGCCTTGGCCTTCGCAGTACCATTAACCAATACTGTTCCGCTGCTTTAACACTGGGCATTCCCCTGCAGCGGGAATTCTCTGCGGAAAAGGTTAGCAGCACTAGATTGCATTTCATCGTCAGCGGTCAGTTTTAAGCAAATTTAAATAGAGAAAGGATGAATCACCATGATGAACAAAAAAGCACAGATTTTCCAGGAGTATTTGCAAGAAAAAAATATTAACTGCTTTCAGGTACAGGAGGTTCCCGAGGATGCGCTGAATACGGTAGTGTTCCGTTCCAGCATCGAGGTGGAGGGCCAACAGCTGCCCACCCTGGTTATCACCGATAGCAGCATTTATACCATGATTCGCGTGCGGGTGGGTAACCAAGCCTTGAAGGAAAGCAATGAGGAAGCTCTGATTAAGGCCATTAATAAAATCAACGGCCAATACAAGATTTTCAAATATTATTTTGCGGAAGACGGTGCTTTGATTCTGGATTCCTATCTGCTGGAAAAACCGGAGGAGCTGGACGGTGACATGGTTTACACCGTGTTGGACATCATTGTGAAGCATTTGCTGGCAGAATACAAAAACATTATGAAGCTCATTTGGGCTTAAGGCTTGAAGCTTGGTGGAGGGCTGTCCTGTTTGGATAAAGCCTTCGATTGAAAGGGCAACTTAAAATTTTGTGTAAGGAGGTGCTATTTATGAGTATCAGTATGCGTCAGCAGCTAGAAGCCTTCGCCTACTGGCGACGGCAGTTAGTGTGCGCCCACGGCGGTCAAGAGCTGTGGGGACTTGCTGCGTCTACGGAGGCGAAGCTCATGAATCAGGCACCTCTTTATGCTTTAGGTCAGGAAAGAGTAGATTTTTATATGGAGGCACCCTTGCTGGGACGGACGCAGGTGGATTTGTCGGCGCAATACTTCGCCGAAGCCTTCGCTGAGGGCAATCCTCTGCAGGGCTTGCCAGTGGCCCAGGAGGGGGACTTTTTCCATTTTTATGCCAAGGAATTAGCGACCTGTAAGCGCCAGCTTTTACAGCATTGCAATTTGTATTTAGAAGCAGATATTACAGCGGAGGGAAGTCCTCAGGTGGCTTCCTTCATCAACCTGTCAGGAGATTTTGTGCAGGAGCTATTGCCTTCGGTGCTGGCCTATCGGGGCAGACTGGGGCAGCTGCAGCCTGTGCGTGCACTCCTAGAAAAAGTCAAGGAGTGGTGCGAGCCCTGGCATTTTGGCTTTATGGAGTCTAGGGACATCCGGCCTCTGCGCCTAGTTTTGATTTTAAAGCAGGGGCTACAGGATTTAGCAAAGGTTTTAGATTGTATTGACGCTCCGCCCATCCCAAGGGAGGGAAGGGAGCTTTTAGAAAAAATAGATGCTTTAGGCATTTTTAAATTTATGCTGGATCTGGATGTGCTGGAGGAGGGCAGCTTGGGCGAGATCGTTGGCGTGGAGCTAATACCCCAAGAAGCGATTTTCCCGGCCACTCAACAGCAGCTGGTAGCAACGCCTGCTTTTGCAAGTCTGTGCGAGCTCCTAGAGGAGACTAGTATTGCGGACCAGCGTATGGAAGGCTTAGTAAATACGATTTTTGCAGCGCCGATAAGCGCTGATACATATATATATTCCCGTATATCCCATTTCAAGCTGCGGTGGCAATCTGGCGAGGCATTGCCTGCTAAGGTTTACCTGCAGATGCGGCCGGTTAAGCGGCAAAGCTGCATTAACGAAGCTCTGGGATACGCAAAGGTTTTCTTAAACGGGGAGGGAAGTCATCATGAGTAGCAAAAGAAAAAGCTTAAGATATAGTCAAAAACGTTTGGATCGTTTGGATTATAAAAGAGAAGAGAGCGCCAATTTACGCATGAAGGTGCTGCGCTCGGTATTGGCCGTGGGCGTGGGCTTTGCCATGACCCCCTGGCTGGGGCGGCAGGCCTTGGCAGGAGACCCTGTCACATTGGCGGCAGGTAATATTGTGCGCACTGGTCAGACGGAAAATTTAATTGCCAGTGGCACGGCCCATATTTATGCAGAAAAAGCAAGTAATGGGGTGGGCCTTAATGCCTTTGAACATTTTTCTGTGGGCAATAACCAAATTGCCAATATGTACTTCCAAAAGGAAGGCAGCACGGAAGTATTAAATACTTTGGTGAATACTGTTAATGACCGCATCAGCATTTATGGTACGGTAAATGCTTTGCGCAATAATAAAATCGGGGGCAAGCTGTATTTTTTGAGCGACAAGGGTATGGTTGTGGGTTCAGGAGGCGTGATTAACGCCGGCGCATTAACCATGCTTACCTCGGGCAATACCTTTGCTAGTGCTGAGGCTGCTGCTCAGGCTATTACAGACAATAGCTGGTCCTTAGACTCCACTGCATCCATCGATATCCACGGCAGAATTAATACTGCCACGGGCATAGATTTGCGTGCTGCCTATATTAATGTGACCAAGGCTAACGGTTCTGATATTACACCTGTCTTGAAAACAGGTGTAATGTTTGACACGACTGTTAATACAAAGGGCTTAGTTACTGACGTGAGTGTAAAAAATGAACGTCTTACTGCGTCCTTGGATAGCAAGGGAAATATTATTATTGCTGACCCCTCCAATCCGACCGGCACTCAGGGTGATGCTGCTGTTAAGGGCGATGGCAGTATTAAACTGGCGGCTTATTCCGATAGCAAAAACGCAAAAACTGAGTTTTTAGGGATTAGCTCCATCACTAATACTGTGGAAGCCAAGGTTGAGGTGGGCGAGGGTGCTACCCTTGATGCCCGTGGTAATGTAGAAATTTCTGCGGAGGCCAAGCGCTTACAAAGAACCAAAATCACTGAGTTTTGGGATATGGTGGCTTTTACTAAGGCTGATACCACTGTCAATGGCTCTGTGACCGGTGCGGATGTGAAAATTGCTGCTACGGCTAGCTCTGAGTATAGTGGCGGCAATTATGCCAATGTTTTAGATATGCTTAATGATGGCATGCAGGAGACAGGGGTTATTGGGCTGAAGAGTAAATTTAGCAGTTATCTTTTGGGTCTTGTGGAGTCCAATCCTCATTGGGGCCAAGGTGGGATGCTTACAAATAATATCATTCACCAGCTCTACATGCCCTTTGCGATTACGGATGCGAAGGCCACAACTAATATTGGTGCTAATGCACAAATTATAGCTAATGTACTCAAAAATGGCGCTGTAGCGCCAACCTATACCAAGGATAATGTAGCTCATACTGTGGGCGGTAATATGAATATTACTGCTAATAGTAAGACTAAGAATAAGATGAAGGTGGGCCTGCAGCCCCGCATTCAGGAGGGCAGCGCCGACTTTTCTAAATACTTTACTGGCGGCTTTATTTATCAGAATAGCAGTAGTAAGGCTACTGTGAATGTGGATGGCAAGCTACAGTCCGAAAAAAATATGAACATTGCTGCTAAAGCCGAGAATACCAATAGCGGTAGCATGAGTGTGCTCACTCCTAAATATTATGACCAAGGCGTACATGGTGATAAATATGCGTCCATGTTTATGGTGGGCGTGGGGCTGAGCTACCAGGATACGGAGGCCACTGTTAATTTAGGCTCCGCTGCTTTGGCAGATAAGGGAAGCAAGACGAATCCTTTGCTCAATGCAGGTGGTAGCCTAGATGTTAAGGCCAACAGCACCAATGAGATGGACAGCGATGTGTCCGTGGGCTCCGATATTACAGCTGGTTCGGAAACTGATGATACAGCTGTAAGCACAGCCGTTAACTTGGTGACTAGCAAGGGTACTGCTACCGGTAACGATTATGTGGCTGCGAAGGGTGACTCTGTGAATATGGAAGCCAGCCATGCCCTGGATAGTTTGAGTATCTCCACCTGCGATGAATATGTGGGTGAATTTACGGGCTTATCTTGGGTTATCAATAATGAGGATGTGGCAGAAAAGGCGGATGTTTTAAAGCCTTGGCTGAAAAAGCTGGGCTTGGGTAACCAAATGCCGGATAATCCGGGTGCTGCCGGTGGCGGTGGCGGCGGTGGTGCTGCTGGAGGCGGCGCGAATGTTACCGATTGGAATCAATATTTTGATTTAGGTGCATCCGTAGCTGTGGCCGAGGTAACTAATGAGGCTAAGCTCAATGTGTATCCAGTGGCTTCTGCAGAAGCTACGGGTGGGGACCTTAACCTGAATGCTGCTGTGGAAATTGGTGATACCTCCTATGCGACCACCAATTTACTCATGAACAGTAGTGATACGACCTATGTGACTGCGGCGGCTGCTGTGGGCGTGGAATACATGGAGAACACCGCCGAGGTTAACATCAATCACAAGGAGGCTACTAGCCAGGAAAGTAATAATACCGAGCTAAAGGCTGCAGGTGATGTGAATATTACCTCCGATGTTGAACAACGCTATAATCGTGTGAACTCCATGTGCGATGATTTGGTTGAGGCTTGGAAAAGCTTCTTAAAGCATTATACTGACTGGAGCAAGCCAGGGGTTAAGGACAAATTAGACAAGCTGCAAAGTATTGTTGTGGATATTTTGTGGCTGCGGGAGAGGGAAAAAACAGTCGCTTATAAAGATTGCAAAAAATTTGGTAAGAGGGCGTCAGCTCCTATCGCTTTGCTGGGCTCCTGAAGTG